>NZ_JBQSYD010000023.1:0-64233 GCF_052378905.1 Halomonas sp. AOP22-C1-8
AAACCTCTTCGAAAATAATTTTTACTTCGACCAAGTTTGGCGACTGATTGGCTAGTGATAATGGCTCCGTTGTGCTTGTTGGATCTGACATGGCCGGTACGATAATGGTCGATCCGCTTGCCGCCAAGAAGCGTTAGGTGCTTTAACGTTTCAGGCCGACATGCTTTGTTTGATTGGTGTTATGTTATAATGTATCTTTTGTGTTGATTTAAAAACCATTCATTCTCTGAAAAAGGAAGTCTGAAAAATGCCATTACTTTCATCAAAAGCACTCAGCGCCTTAGCCATCAGCTTGCTGGCAGTGGCGGGTATTCAGCCGGTGGTTGCAGATGACAAGCATGAACACCACGACCATGATCATTCACACGACCACTCCCATGACCATTCGCACGACCACCGTAGTGATATTTATTCCGGGCATTTCAGTGATGACCAGGTAGCGGACCGTTCACTTTCCGACTGGGAAGGTGATTGGCAGTCCGTTTATCCCTATCTAGAGGATGGCACGCTGGATGCGGTGTTTGCTCATAAAGCTGAGCATGGCGATAAAACGGCTGAAGAGTACAAGGAGTACTACGACACCGGTTACCAAACAGCGGTTGACCGTATCATTATTGAAGGCAATAACATTACCTTCTACGAAAACGGCGAAGAGAGCACGGGCGAGTATCAATACGACGGCTACGAGATTTTAACCTACGACGCAGGCAACCGTGGCGTGCGGTTTATTTTCGAGTTAGAGGGTGAGAGCGCTGAAAATCTTCCTCAGTACATTCAATTCAGCGACCACGCTATCTACCCAACCGACGCGCATCACTTTCACCTTTACTGGGGCAATGATCGCGAAGCACTGCTGGAAGAAGTCTCTCACTGGCCGACCTACTACCCGTCCGATTTAGACGGTAATGAAATCGCTGAAGAAATGACCGCTCATTAAGGTCGAGCCACCTTTTTTATAGCTAGTCGACGGGCGCCAGCAGAAATGCTGGCGTTTTGCCGTTATGGGCGCATGAAAAAGAGGCTAACCTGTAAGGCAGGTAGCGTTCTTGTTACCACGTTGGCTTTATCCACCAGAATAGGTAAGACGATGCGACTACTTTCACGATGGGCAGGCATGGGGATTTTGATCTTCAGCGGCTTGGTAAGTGCTAATGAGGAGTGTGTTAGCCCTGAAACCCAAGCGGAAATGACGCAGTGTTCAGCTAAAACGTATCAAGCGGCCGATAATGAGCTTAATGAGGCTTATCAGGTATTGATTGGAAGGCTTGAGAATAATGATTTATCGCTTGAGAAGCTCAGAGTGGCCCAGCGCAAGTGGATTGATTTTCGTGACGCCGAATGTGCGTTCGAGAGTAGCGCGGTCGAAGGGGGAAGCGCCCAGCCCATGGTACGTAATGGCTGCCTTGAAGCGCTCACCAAAGCACGTACGCAAAGCCTGCAAGAGCATGCCAGCTGCGAAGAGGGCGACCTTAGCTGTGTAAGGTAGCTAAAACAAAAGCTGCCCATAGAAACAAAAAAAGCACCGATAGTCGATTGATTTATAGGGGGGATGGTGGAGGCGGTGCTTTATAGTTGGCCGCTCTCTATCCTGTTGCCGGCTCTTGGCTATGGCGTGTCAGGTCGTGAAAGTGAATACCTGTTGCTTTGATGACGGCGGTCATCGTGCGTAGCGTGGGGTTGCCTTTAGGTGAAAGCGCTCGGTAGAGGCTTTCGCGTGACACTTTGGCACGTTCCGCAATGGCGGCTACACCGCCTTGGGCTTCCACTACATGGCGTAGTGCCAGCAGAAAGGCAGACTCGCCGCCTTCTTCATCCAGCTCATCGAAAGCGGTGCGCAAATAGTCCAGCGCCATATTAGGATCATCGCGCAGCATTTCGACAACAGCAGCATCATGGCTTTTCATGTACTTGCTCTCCTACGGTGGTCAGCTAAAAACGCCTTTGCTTGCTCTATATCGGCTTGCTGGCGTTTCTTGGTTCCACCGGCTAATAACATCACTAAACGGCGGCCTACTTTGGCGTAATAAACGCGGTAGCCCGGCCCGTAATCAATCCGTAGCTCTAGCACACCATCGCCCACTGCCTTGGCGTCGCCTGCATTGCCTGCGGCCAGTCGGTTAAGGCGTGTCAGCACTCGCATTGCGGCCATTCGGTCTTTAGCCTTCACGGCGTTCAGCCATGACTGGAATGGGTTGTGACCGTCAGCGGCCAAGTAGTGCGTAAGCTCAATCATAAATTGATTGTAGCTTATAAGCTACAGCGAGGGCATCAAGCTTTTTAAAACCTTCGTTTGGCAATGAAAGGCCCGGTGGTGTTTGCGGCTGGGTGGTGGACGGCTGGCCAATCAGCCTCCGCGCTTATTCTGCATTGTCGTTACCGCTTCGCTGCAAGGGGCTTCGCCCCATACCCCATTGACCAGATACCGACCTAGCCCCTTTGCCTACCCCATAGCGTGACAAAATCACCTGAATACGCAGCGCCAGCCCGGTGCTAACCTCATATAGGATCGGCAACTTAATTTGTATCCGGGCAGTGCCGAAAATACGGCGCTACGGTTTCGGCACCTTCGGCAGTGGTAAAGCTGTCAACCAAGCGGGTTTAGAGACGATGCTGCTGACGATTATGAAACACCGAAATTTAGCCGAATTCCGGGGCTACTTTCCCCGTGGACAGGTCGAGAATTGCTCAGAAGAACCTGGATCTTTTCAACGCCAAGCAGTGTTCAAGTCTACAGCGCCTCACGGCAGGAATGGGCAGGGTCTTGATTATTAGTCACAGCTGCGGCTATACGGGCAGCCAAGATTTGCCGCATCCGCTTACGTGCATGCGTAGCAGTGTGATTAAGAGATTTAGCCGTAGTAAACGCGGGTGCTGATTGGGGCGGCCATCCGAGGTGCTGATATATCGTTGCTAGCCGTTCAGGCTCGCAAGCTTCGGCAGCAGTCATCATGCGAGGGGATCGGCGCACAGCCCCAGTGGGGCGAATAATATAAGCGGATACCAACGCGGCCCGCTGAGATGACTCTCGCATGCTTCTTAGCAACATTAAGGCTAGTCCTCGCCAAGCGTTATTTCCACGATAGCGCATAGCAGCGAGCGCCACTTGGTCGGATTGCCCCGCGGATGCTCGCTTGCCCCCATATCAGCAAATGCTAGAGGGCTAGCACAGGCATAGCCTGTGTTGATGTGCGCCCCTGTAAGTCGGTGTTCCACCTCTATTTCTAGCAGTTCTCCCATGGCACGGCTTAAGGCACGGGCGGACAAGCCTTCATGACTATTGTTGGCGGCCAAGCGCAATAGGTTGCCTAAATTCAGACACTCCAGAGCGGCTTGGTTTGGCTGTGACTGTCGCATGGTATCTTCCTAGTGGTTGGCGTTATCGCTTAACTAAATGAATATACAAAACCAGCACTAAGACGTAAAAAAGCCCAGCAGGTGCCGGGCAAGGTGGGTAAACGGATTTGCAAGTAGCTTCAAGCTACTCTGACTGTTCAGCGGTGGCCTGCCCCTTCGCGGTTTCGTCCACCTCGCCTAGCAGGGCGCTTGCCTCAAGGTGCTCTACTTCCTCGGCAGCGCGGCGGGATTGGGCCTCCAGAACGGCGGCGATGCTGTCGCTATCCTCCATTGCCGCAATAGTCGCGTTGATCTTATCAAGATGATCATACATCGCCTGAGTAACGGCCTCTAATGCTTGCGGTGAAGCCTCTGGACTCGCCTTTACAGCTCCAGCCAGCGCTTTCTCTGCCTGAGTTTGTGCTTCACTGCATTCAGTTGCCCGCGACATTAGAAGCGCACCTGATGACTCGCAAGATCAAGGGGAAAGAGGTTCGGGGGCTGACGTCGATGACAGATCCGCTGCGCTTTTCGGCTGCTGATATCGTGAATATTTATGGCTATCGCTGGGAATTATGGGGGTTGCTCGCTTACAACTTGATACGCTTTCAGATGGCCTGAATGGCCTATAGTTTAGACAGCATTCACCCAAATCAATTGGTTTTTCACTAGGCTGACCATTTTGTTATCAAGGAGTTATCGATGTTGCCGGCGGTATCGCTTGGCCGTGTTCCCGAAGTGGTGAGATCGATGCTGGAGATGGCACCTTCGTTCTTGCTACCCGCTAGACGAGAAAGGCCATGTCCACGTGCTGTTCGGGCACGACCACAAAAATATACGGTCAGGAAAAAGCCAGTCAGGTTCAACTGACTGGCATTAGCCTTACGAGGGGCGCTTTTTGTGCATGTTATAAAGTGGGCGGCTCTTGGCTGGCGCTGTGTATCAATTAGAAGTGGTAAGCAATGCCCACGCTGCCCGCGTTCAGGTTATAGTCAGATTTGTTTAGGTAGGAGACATACTCAAGCTGACCGGAGATCTGGGGTGTGAAGTTGAGCTGAACGCCGGCACCATAAGAGAAACCGTCATCATCGTCGGATACGGACACGAAGCGGTTAGAGATCGTGGCTTCGGCATAAGAGAAGCCCAGCAGACCGTAGAACGAGAACACATTGTTAACCGGCAGGTGGCCAACAGCATACACGCCCATCAACTGATCAAGCTCTACATCAACGCCCGAGCCACCAATGCTATCGTCACTAAGGCCTGTGCCGATACGCCCCTCAATAGCAACGAAATCATTCAAGAAGTAGCCGCCGCGAATGGTCAGTCCGGTAGGGTTAACGTCATCGCGAATACCATCTACATCGAACACGTAATGGCTGGCCAGCGCACCCACGTAGCCAGAACCTGCGCTGTTAGCCAACGCTGAAGAAGAGGCCAACGCAACAGCAGCGGCGATAACAGCAATGGAAAATTGTTTAGTCATAACGGTCCCTAAGATGTTTTTTAGTAGTAGATCCCAAGGGAGGGGAGTTTACATATTTATACTTAGGAGGTGAATTGTTTGTTAAGCAAATCCAAGTCAGGGCACTGCTAAATGCCGGGGCTCTGCGCAATTTCCGGACTGAGCCCGCAGGCTGTCGATTTTCCGCTGCACTCGTTGTATTAACTGCTCATAGGTTTTCGACATAAGCATCTCCTTGAGTGACTGGTTGTATATACAGAGTTTGGGGCGGAATATAGCCAGGGGATTTCGTGAAAGCGAGGGGAAATGTTGACTCAAAAGCTGACCTAGCTATGCCTAAATCAGCCCTTTGCAGACTATAGGCACAAAAAAAGCACCGCTAGGTGCTTGATTTGTAGGGGTGTCTGGTGGAGGCGGCGGGAATTGAACCCGCGTCCGCCAGCACGCGCCTATTGGCTCTACATGCTTAGATTCCGTCATTTGTTTTAACGCCACTGACTCCGACGATCAGGATTCAGCAACGCGAGCCTTCTAAAGTTTAACGCTTGGCGAGAAGACACCACCAAACGCGGTCCTATCAGTTTTAGCTCGTATCCCCTCAATGATGAATAGGCACATCACCTTGGGGCCAGACAAGAAGCTAACAGTTTAAGCTGCTAGCGCGCCTTGAGCGTAGTTTTCGTCATTTGCGACTATTTTTTCGTGATGTGGGATTTACGAGATACATCACGCTCTCGGCATGCACCGCAAGGGTTGTCACCGGCGTCGAAACCATGTCGCCCCCTTCTTTCAGATGAGCATTCTAACGTGCTCACACCTGATTGACCAGTTAAGCCTTGTTATGTTCCCGCATAATTCGTCCTTTTTGACGGCTCCAGTCACGATCCTTTTCTGTCGCCCGCTTGTCATGCAACTGCTTGCCGGTCACCAGCGCCAATTCACACTTCACCTTATTGCGCTTCCAGTAAAGCTTGAGCGGCACGCAGGTGTGGCCCTTGTCTTGGGTAATCGAAAAGATTTTGGCGATTTCTTTACGATGCAGCAGTAGTTTGCGCGTGCGGGTAGGGTCGGCAATTTCATGGGTGCTTGCTGTATTAAGCGGCATGATGTGGCTGCCAAGCAGGAAGGCCTCGCCGTTACGCACCAGAATGTAGGTGTCGGTAAGCTGAGCTTTACCCGCACGCAGGCTTTTGACTTCCCAGCCGGCGAGTGCCAAACCCGCTTCAAAGGTCTCATCGATATGGTATTCGAATCTTGCCTTCTTGTTCTGGGCAATAACGCTGCTGCCGGGGCCCTTGCTGTTACCTTTCTTAGTGGCCATGAAACCTCATCTATAATCTGTCGGTGGCACCCCCTTCGTTATATGGGGAGGCGTGATACCATTCAAGGTCTGAATAAATGTTTCCCATGATACGCTTTGGGCACTGTGAAGTCAGCGGAGAGGTCAATGCCAACCGTCAATCGTTCCGCCCTGGTGCGGCACACCCCCCAGCAAATGTTCGATCTGGTCAACGATTTCGAACACTACCCCGAGTTTTTACCAGGCTGTCGTAAGGCGCGTCTGGTAGAGCGTGACGCCACCCATTTAATTGGGGAAATGACGCTGGGCCGTGCGGGGATAGAGCAAACGATCACTACACGTAACGACCTGTTTGCCCCCGAGCAAATCGAGATGTCGCTGGTAAAAGGGCCATTTAAGCGCTTGAAAGGCCACTGGCGGTTCACTCCGATGGGAGATGATGCTTGCAAGGTGAGTCTGGAAATGGAATTTGAGTTTGCCAGCCGCCTGCTCAGCATGGCCTTTGGTCGATTGTTCCAGCAAATCGCCGGTCAATTGGTCGATGCCTTCACTAAGCGTGCTGATGAGCTGTATGGGCGGTGATCGACTTCAGGTAGAGGTTGCCTTTGCGTTGCCTGCCAAACAGCGCCTGGTGGCGCTGGAAGTGCCTGAGGGCACCACTGCCCGGCAGGCGGTAGCACTTGCCAACCTGCCTCAACTATTTCCGGAGTTGCCCGAAGACACGTTCAGCAAGGCGCCGCTGGGTATTTTTGGCAAAGCGCTACGCAACCCCGAGACGCACACATTGCGCACCGGGGATCGTGTCGAAGTCTATCGCCCGCTTGAGATCGACCCTAAAGCTGCCCGCCTGGAACGTGCCAAACGCCAAGCAAGCGGCCAGTAACGTTGTTACTCAGCGCGCAATACGGGCTGAGGCGCGGGTGCTGTCTCCGGTGTTTGCGTGCTTACATTCTCCTGGGGAAGCGCATTCAGCGGGTCAGCGCCTTCAACGGCAGGCCCCAAGCTGGTGTCGGTGCTTAGCGGAAGATCGGTGGAAAAATCGCCCTGCTGCTGAACATTGGCTAAGCGGCCCATCGGGTCAAAGGTAAGTGTGACGCGTCGCTGTACAACGCCACCGTACGCTTCGTCCAATCGATAGACGTAATCCCACTGGTTTGAATCAAACGGGGCTTCCAACAAAGGGCGGCCCATAACGTAGGTGACCTGCTCCTGCGTCATGCCCGGCTGAAGCTGGCTAACCATTTCTTCGGTTACCAGGTTGCCTTGAGGGATGTCACGTTTGTAAACACCGACGTAACTACAGCCACTTACAACAGTAAGGGCAACGGAAAGCGTAATGATGCGAGTCAATTTTTGCATTTGGACCTGTTCTTCACTATCGTGGTTTCGGTCGATCATACCCGACCTAACCTGTTACTGCGAAGAGCAACCATGGCCGATCAGAACCATGAACTGCGCAAAGCCGGGCTGAAAGTGACCCTGCCGCGCGTCAAGATCCTTCAGATTCTCGAAAATGCTTCGGGTCAACACCACCTTAGCGCAGAAGAAGTGTATAAAACACTGATTGATGCGGGCGAGGATGTTGGCTTGGCAACCGTTTACCGCGTGCTGACGCAATTTGAATCAGCAGGTTTGGTAATTCGTCATAATTTTGACGGTGGCCACGCAGTCTTTGAGATGACGCAAGAAGACCATCACGACCATATGGTGTGTTTAGAAAGTGGTGAAATCATCGAGTTTCTTGATGACATCATTGAACGGCGCCAGCAAGAAATTGCAGAAGAGCACGGCTACGAGCTTGTCGATCACGCTCTGGTACTTTACGTACGCCCTCGCGGGTCGGACGTAACGCGCCAGGTTAACGTGCCGATCAATAAAAAATAGGGTTTCCCGCAAAACCTGTTTTGGCCGTGATGCAAACCCTCATGCCGCTCCTTGTTACTACAGGGAGCAGCATGGGGGTATTTTGCGTGGTAGCCGTTAATTAAACCGTGATTTGAGAAAGCTCTTAATGAGGCGGGCGCTGGCTGGCATGCAGCATTTCCTGGGCATGAGCCAGTGTTTGGTCAGAGAGCGTGACTCCGCCTAGCATGCGCGCAAGCTCGCTGATGCGGCCTCGCTCGTCCAGCAAGGCCATATAGGTACGCGTAGTATCCCGCTTGGCACGCTTTTCAATATGCAGGTGCTGATGCGCCTGCGCGGCCACCTGGGGCAGGTGCGTCACGGTCATTACCTGGCCGTTCTCACCTAGCTTGCGCAGTAACTGGCCGACAATTTCCGCCGTGGCACCTGAAATACCCACATCCACCTCGTCAAACACCAGGCTTGGAATCGTCGAGTGCGAGGCGGCCACCACCTGAATCGCCAAGCTGATACGTGAAAGCTCACCCCCAGAGGCAACTTTGGCGAGCGGGCGAGCAGGCTGGCCTGGGTTGGCGCTGATCAAAAACTGTACGCTATCCAGCCCTTCAGGCGTAGGCGTTTCACGCGAAGCAACGGCCACTTCAAAGCGGGCCTTACCCATGGCCAAAAAGGCCAGCTGCTGCTGAACTTCTTTACCCAGCCGCAGGGCAGCTTTTTGACGGGTATCGCTGATTTTCTTGGCTTCGCTGCGGTAGCGCTCACGATACTCAGCGACTTGCCCACTCAGCGCTTCAAGGTCCTCATCGCTGGCTTCCAACTGAGCCACTTCACGTTGAAGGGTGCTATGCAGGGCGTAAATTTCTTCAGGGGCGACGTGATGCTTGCGCGCAATGCGGTGTATATCCGTCAAGCGCTCCTCCACCCACATCAGGCGCTCTGGGTCGAGCTCGGTGCTGCTGGCAAAGCGCTGCAACTCGCTTGAGGCCTCTTCCACCTGAATGCGCGCATCGCTGAGCATGGCGAGCGTATTGGCAAGTGTGCCCTTATCGCTGCCCGGTAGGGCGCTTAAGTGTGCATAAGCTTGATTAAGAAGCGACAGCGCGCCGCCGTCATCGCTGGCGCAGCAGTCGGCAGCCAACTGGGTTTCACGCAGCGTCTCTTCGGCATGCGCAAGGGTCAATTGCTCCTCTTCAAGCGTCTGTAGTTCGCCTTCGCCCAGGCCCAGCTGGTCCAGCTCTTCAACCTGGTAGCGTAGCAGTTGGCGCTTGGCTTCTACTTCACTGCCTTCTTCACTGAGCTTTTTAAGCCGTCGTCGCGCATTGCGCCATTCGTGGAAGGTTTCTGCCAGTTGCTGGCGAGCCTCCCGTAGCCCGGCATAATCATCCAGCAGGGCCAGGTGCACCTCTTCACGCATTAACGCTTGATGAGCATGCTGGCCATGAATTTGAATGAGCTGCTCGCCAAGCGATTTTAAGTCCGAAATGGTCGCTGGCTGGCCGTTAATCCACGCTTTTGAACGTCCACTGGCGGTCACTACACGGCGCAGTAGGCATTCGTCGGTGGGGAGTTCGCGGACCGTTAGCCACTCGGCGGCGGCGGGCAGGTGTTGAATGTCGAAACGCGCTGATAGGTCGGTGCGCTCGCAGCCGTGGCGTACGCTGCCAGCATCGGCACGCTCACCAAGGCACAGGCCCAGCGCGCCTAGAAGAATGGATTTGCCTGCACCTGTTTCCCCCGTGATGGCCGTCATGCCGTGGGTTAGGTCAAGCTCAAGGCGGTCGACAATCGCGTAATCTTGAATCGCTAGCTGAGTAAGCATGATGCCTCCTGAGGCGGTGCGACACAGAAGCTGGATACTTATCCAATAAATGTTGTTTTATACAGTAGTCGATAACTGACTTCAATGCTCCTCTTGAGATGGCTTTTATGGCCCCCATATAGCCTCTATACGTGTTTAGGGCTGTTTTAAAACTGATTTATTGATTATTTTTATGAGCAGTGTTGGGCAGACAAAGCCCGAACCCCTTTTGAGGAGCATGGCATGGCAAAAGAACCGCAAACTCCATTAGATGACGAACTCGCTCGCCAAGAGCGGGAAGCCGATATGAGGGACCAGGAGTCTGAAGAGCGCTTGATTGATGGGGAGCTGGAAGGCCTGATTAACGACGAAGCGCCGCTTGAAGGCAGCTTCGCCGACCCCGAGGCCGACGTACTAGCCGCTCAGGTAAATGAGCTGGAGCAAAACCTGGCAGAAGCCAAGGACCAGGCGTTGCGCGCCGCCGCTGAAGCTCAGAATGTTCGCCGCCGTGCCGAGCAGGAAGCGGACAAGGCACGTAAGTTTGCCTTGGAAAAATTTGTAAAAGAGCTGCTGCCTGTGGTGGATAGTCTGGAAAAAGCGCTTGAATCCATGCAGGACGGCGCCTCTGAGGCGCACCGCGAGGGCGTTTCCATGACGCTCAATATGCAGTTGGGGGTGCTCAATAAATTTGGTGTTGAAAGCATTGAGCCCCAAGGCGAGCCCTTTGACCCCCAAGTGCACGAAGCCATGGCGATGGTGCCGAACCCCGAGCTTGAACCCAATACCGTAATGGAAGTGATGCAGAAAGGTTACCTGCTCAATGGGCGTTTGGTTCGCCCAGCGATGGTTGTGGTCAGTCAGAAGGCAAATTAAGCCGATTAGTGACGCAAAGTGTAAAAAAACCCTTGAAAAGTCACTGGCGGCCCCCAGATAAAGGCCAACCACGCGGGAAATCCCGCACACGTTTTAAGTATTGATACAACTGAATTCGAGGTTTTTGCTATGGGACGCATTATTGGTATTGACCTGGGTACTACCAACTCTTGTGTGGCAGTACTTGATGGCGACAGTGCTAAAGTTATCGAAAATGCTGAAGGTGGCCGTACCACGCCTTCGATCATCGCTTACACCGATGACGGCGAAACCCTGGTAGGCCAGGCCGCCAAGCGCCAAGCCGTTACCAACCCGGAAAACACGCTTTACGCCATCAAGCGTCTGATCGGCCGTCGCTTTAAAGACGACGTTGTTCAAAAAGACATCAAGATGGTGCCCTACAAGATCGCTGAAGCTGACAACGGCGATGCGTGGGTAGAAGTAAAAGGTAAAAAAATGGCGCCGCCGCAAGTAAGTGCGGAAGTGCTGAAGAAAATGAAGAAAACCGCCGAAGATTACCTCGGCGAAGCGGTAACGGAAGCGGTCATCACCGTACCGGCTTACTTCAACGACAGCCAGCGTCAGGCCACTAAGGATGCAGGCCGCATCGCGGGGCTGGACGTTAAGCGTATTATCAACGAGCCGACCGCAGCAGCACTCGCC
This sequence comes from Halomonas sp. AOP22-C1-8, assembly GCF_052378905.1. Classification (NCBI taxonomy): domain Bacteria; kingdom Pseudomonadati; phylum Pseudomonadota; class Gammaproteobacteria; order Oceanospirillales; family Halomonadaceae; genus Halomonas; species Halomonas sp. AOP22-C1-8. The sequence goes on from NZ_JBQSYD010000023.1 coordinate 11,296, forward strand.
TACGGTATGGACAAGTCACGCGGTGACAAAACCATCGCCGTTTATGACTTGGGTGGCGGTACGTTCGATATCTCGATCATCGAAATTGCCGACGTTGAAGGCGAAACCCAGTTTGAAGTACTCGCCACCAACGGCGACACCTTCCTGGGCGGCGAAGATTTCGACTTGGCGCTGATCAACTACCTGGTTGACCAGTTCAAGTCTGACAGCGGTATTGATCTGTCGGGTGACAACCTGGCCATGCAGCGTCTGAAAGAAGCCGCTGAAAAAGCCAAAATTGAACTTTCAAGCGCCCAGCAGACCGACGTTAACCTGCCCTATATCACGGCTGACAACACTGGCCCGAAACACCTTAACGTTAAGGTGACTCGTGCCAAGCTGGAATCGCTGGTAGAAGAGCTGGTTCAGCGTTCACTTGAGCCCTGCAAAATGGCGCTGAAAGATGCGGGTCTGTCTGCGTCTGAAATCGACGAAGTGATCCTGGTCGGTGGCCAGACACGTATGCCGATGGTGCAGCAGAAAGCCGCTGATTTCTTCGGTAAAGAAGCGCGTAAAGACGTTAACCCTGACGAAGCGGTTGCCGTAGGTGCAGCGATTCAAGGTGGCGTTCTGGGCGGCGACGTAAAAGACGTACTGCTGCTGGACGTTACCCCGCTGACTCTGGGCATCGAAACGATGGGTGGCGTGATGACGCCGTTGATCGACAAGAACACCACCATCCCGACGAAGAAGACGCAAACCTTCTCCACGGCGGATGACAACCAGACGGCCGTGACCATTCACGTCGTTCAGGGTGAGCGTAAGCAAGTGACGCAGAACAAGTCGCTCGGTCGTTTCGACTTGTCTGATATTCCGCCTGCGCCGCGCGGTGTTCCGCAGATCGAAGTGGCGTTTGACCTGGATGCCAACGGTATTCTGAACGTTTCTGCCAAAGACAAAGCGACCGGTAAAGAGCAGTCGATTGTCATTAAAGCGTCCAGCGGCCTGACGGATGAAGAGATCGATCAAATGGTGCGCGATGCTGAAGCCCACGCTGACGAAGATAAAAAATTCGAAGCGTTGGTACGGCTGCGTAACCAGGCCGACGGCATGATCCACGCAACGCGCAAAACCGTGCAAGAAGCGGGCGACAAAGCGACGGATGATGAGAAACAGGCCATCGAAACCGCCATCAGCGAGCTGGAAGAAGCCGTCAAGACTGACGACACGGACAACATCCAGAAGAAACTGGATGCACTGACCGAAGCGTCTGGTCAGTTGGCGCAGAAGATGTACGCCGAACAGGCGGAAGCTGCTCAGCAGGCGGATGAAGGTGCTGAGGATGCCAGCACCAAGCAGGAAGATGACGTGGTTGACGCCGAGTACGAAGAAGTCAACGACGACAAAAAACAGTCGTAACATCCTCTTTCTACCAAGGAAGAAGGTAACGCGGGAGGAGACTCCCGCGTTGCTGTTTCCGCGGTCAAGACGCCTAATCAAGAGCATAGTTAACCAGGAGGCGTAGGGCCCATGTCCAAACGCGATTATTACGAAGTCCTGGGTGTCGATAAAGGGGCCGATCAGAAAGAGATCAAAAAGGCCTACCGCCGCCTGGCGCAAAAATTCCACCCTGATCGAAACCCGGACGATGATACTGCCTCGGAAAAATTCCGCGAAGTGTCAGAAGCTTACGAAGTGCTTAGCGATGGCGAAAAACGTGCGGCGTACGACCAGTTTGGTCATGCCGGTGTTGATGGCCAGGGCGGTGGCTTTGGCGGCGGCGGTTTCGGTGGTGGTGGCGCGGGTGACTTTAGCGACATCTTCGGCGATGTGTTTGGTGATATTTTCGGTGGCGCGGGCGGCGGCCGCCGTCGTGGTCCTAATGCGCCCGCACGTGGCTCCGACCTTCGCTACAACCTGGAGTTGGACCTTGAGAGTGCGGTAGCCGGTACCACTGTCGACATCCGTGTGCCACGCCACATTGAGTGTGACCGCTGTGATGGCGACGGCGCTGAGCCAGGCTCTTCCAAGGAAACCTGCCCCACGTGTCATGGCCACGGCCAAGTGCGTATGCAGCAGGGCTTTTTCGCAGTACAGCAAACCTGCCCGACCTGTCACGGTAGCGGCCAGCACATCAAAGTGCCGTGCCACAAATGTAACGGCGAAGGCCGTGTGCGTGAAACGCGTACGCTCTCTGTGAAGATTCCGCCGGGTGTTGATACCGGTGATCGCATTCGTCTGAACGGCGAAGGCGAAAGCGGCGTTAATGGTGGCCCAGCGGGCGACCTTTACGTTCAGGTTTCTATCAAAGCGCACCATATCTTCCAGCGCGATGGTAAAAACCTGCACTGCGACGTACCGATCAACTTCGTCGATGCAGCGCTGGGTGGCGAGCTTGAAGTACCCACGCTGGATGGCCGTGTGAAGCTGAAGATTCCGCCGGAGACGCAAACCGGCAAACTCTTCCGTCTGCGCGGCAAAGGTGTCAAACCAGTACGCGGTGGTGCGCCGGGCGACCTGCTCTGCAAAGTCGTTATCGAAACCCCGGTCAACCTGGGTGAAGAGCAGCGCGATTTGCTGCGTAAATTCCAGGAAAGTCTGGAAGGCAGCAATAGCCACTCACCCAAGAAAACTGGCTTCTTCGACAGCGTGAAGAAGTTCTTTGAAGAGATGAAGCCCTGATTTTGGTGTGACTGCCCTAACGTAATTGTACAATGTTAGGTTCCGCAGACCCTCGGCCCAGGCCGGGGGTTTTTGACGTTTAAGGAACATAAAGCGTAATGGATAGCTTGCAGGACAAGCCCACGTTGGGCATTTGGCTCAGAATCCTTTCCGGTCTGCTGTTTACCGGCATGCTGGTATGTATTAAAGCGGTGAGTGATGAAGTGCCGGTGGGGCAGTCGGTGTTTTTCCGCTCGTTGTTTGCGCTGTTGCCGATTATGGTTTTTCTGATGATTCGTCGGGAATTCCCGGGAGGGCTGGCGACGCGTCGTCCGTTGGGCCATGCGTTGCGTTCAGGGTTGGGGGCGGCGGCAATGTTTGCCTCGTTTGCGGCGGTCGCTTTGCTGCCCGTTGCCGAGGCAACGCTGTTGGCTCAGCTGACGCCGGTGTTTATGGCGGTGGGCGGGGTGCTGTTACTGGGTGAGCGGTTTTCGTATTATCGCGCGGGGGCCATTTTGCTGGCGCTTGCCGGTATGGCGGTGCTGGTGCTGCCTGGCCTTAATGCTAGTTCTGAAAGTGGCCTGATGACCGGCTATACGTTGGGCGCGCTAAGCGCACTTTTAACGGCGGGGGCGCTGCTTACCGTTAGGCGCATTTCACGTACTGAAACGGCGGCTTCTATCGCCTTTTACTTTATTTTGGTGTCTGCGCTTGCGGGGCTGGCCACGCTACCTTTGGGGTGGGCGGCGCTGGATACAAAGGCCCTTTGGCTGTTGGTGCTCTCGGGGCTGTTTGGTGGCGCGGCGCATATTGCCATGACGCTGGCGCTTCGCTATGCCGAGGCATCGCGGCTTGCACCGTTTGAGTACATTGCGCTGATTTGGCCAGTAGCGGCCGACTGGGTGTTGTTCGGTATTCCGGTATCGAGTAATTTCTTGCTGGCGCTTCCCTTGATGCTCAGTGGGGTGGCGCTCGCCGCCCTGGAAGGGCGGCGGTTTAGACAGCTTCTTCGACGATAAGCTGGGGGCGGCCTTTCGAGCATGGCTCGATACGTGCCGCCACCTTGTACACCTGGCGCAAAAGCTCAGGAGTAATGACCTCTTCTGTGGGGCCGCATGCGATCAGGCGACCGTTTTCAAGCACCATGGAAGCATCGGTAAAGCGCAGCGCATGGCCCAAATCGTGGAGCGCTACCAGAATCAGCATCTGGCGTTCATCTGCCAAGCGGCGTAAGACCGTTAGCAGGTTGATCTGGCGGTTAAGGTCCAGCGCCGAAGTAGGTTCATCCAGCATCAGAATCTCGGGCTCTTGTACCAGTGCCTGCGCCGCGCTGACCAACTGGCGTTGGCCGCCGCTTAAATCGCCAATGTCACGCTCGCCAAGTGCCGTAATATTAAGCTCTTCAAGTGCCCGGTCCACCTGGGCCAGATCCTCTGGCTGCACTTTCAGGCTGCGCCCTTGCATGCGTGCGAGCAGCACCGACTCATAAACCGTCAACACCGCTTTGGCGCCCGTGTCCTGAGGCATATAGGCCACTGGGCGCTCGGCGCTCGTATGGCGTATAGCGACGTCACCTTCGCCTTTCAGCAGGCCTAGAATACGCCTGAAAAGCGTCGATTTCCCGGCGGCGTTAGGGCCCAGCAGGGCGACGACTTGACCGCCTTGAAAGCAGGGCGTCGTGATATCTTCCAGAATTGAGCGGCGCCCGTAGCGGGCCGAAACGCGGGTTAGCTGTAGGGTTACCATGAAGCCTTCTTGTGGTTGAGCACCAGAAACAGGAAGAAGGGAATGCCCACCAGCGATGTGATAATACCGATGGGAATAATCGTGCCTGGAATAATAATCTTGGAGATCACCGAGCCCACCGAAAGAATCAGTGCACCGCAAAGTGCTGAACCCGGCAGGAAGAAGCGTTGGTCTTCACCGAGCAGGATGCGCGCAATATGCGGCCCCACCAGGCCGATAAAACCGATAGTGCCCACAAACGCCACGGCCACTGCGGCAAGCAGCGATACCAGCACCAGTACTTCCAAACGCAGCGCACGCGGGTTAACGCCCATGCTTTCGGCCTTGGCATCGCCCAGGCGCATGGCGGTAAGCGCCCAGCCGTGACGGGCAAGCAGCGGCATAACGGCGGCAAGAATGCCCAGCGCAATCCAGAACTTGGGCCATGTCGCTTTGGTTAAGCTGCCCATGGTCCAGAACACCACTGCCGAGACGGCTTCCTGGCTTGCAAAAAACTGGATCAGCGCCATTAGTGAGTTGAAGATAAACACCATGGCAATGCCGAGCAGTACGATGGTTTCCACCGTAACGCCGCGTTTAAGGCTCAGCGCGTGGATGAGAAATGCGGTGAACATGGCCATGATAAAGGCGTTGAGCGGCACCACGAACTCAATGGCGGCGGGTACAATCGCCACGCCGAAGGCTAGCCCAAGGGCGGCGCCAAAGCTCGCTCCGGCGGAAATGCCCAGCGTAAAGGGGCTGGCCAGCGGGTTGCTCAGGATGGTCTGCATCTGTGCGCCCGCTACCGAAAGGCTGGCGCCCACCACCAGGGCCATTAGCGCCACCGGCATGCGGATTTCCCAGAGAATGACACGTGCCTGCTGGCTGACGCTTTGGGGGGTCAGCAGAGCGGCGACCACTTCGCCCAGGCTGTAGCGGGCTGGCCCCAGCGCCAAATCAACACAGAGACTAAACAACAGCGCCACCACCAGCGCCAGAAGAATCATCTGGCGGCGGAATACCTGAGTGCGGTAGAAGGCGCGCCCCTGTGAGTAGCTGTCGGGGGCGATGGTCTCAGTCGTCATGGAGCGATACCCAGTAACCCGGCTCGTAATTAATAGGCAAGAAGCGGTCGTGAAGCTCCTGCAGGGTGGCTTCAGGGTCTAGATCTTCAAACAGTGATGGGTGCAGCCATTTGGCGAGCTGCTGAATGGCCACGAAGTAGTAGGGGCTGTTGTAGAACTGGTGCCAGATGGCGTGGAAGTTTCCATCTTCCACTGCCTGGATGCCGGTCATGGCGGTACGCGAGGTCAGCGCTTCAAGCTTGGCGTGAGCGGCTTGCATATCAGAGCCGGGCCCTACGCCTACCCAGGCACCGCCGGGTACGTAGGCGTCCCAATTACCGCCGGTCACAACAACGTGATCAGGGTTTGCAGCAATGATCTGCTCAGGATTCAGCGTGCCGAAACTGCCGGGAATGATGCTGTCGGCAATATTGATGCCGCCTGCCAGTGTCACGTACTCGCCGAAGTTGCCGGGCCCAAAGCTCATGCAGCACTCATCCGAGTAGCCACCCGCGCGGTCGATAAAGACGCTGGGGCGCTCGGGGTTCGCTTCGTTAATGACATCGGTCACCCGCGCCAGCTGCGCCTCAGCGAAGTCAATAAACTCCTCAGCTGCCGCTTCGTCGTTCATGACCTGGCCCATGATGCGCATGGAGGGGATGGTGTGCTCGATGGGGTCTTCACGAAAATCGACGTAGATGATCGGAATGCCCAATTGAGCAAGTTTGTCATCATAGGCGGCATCTTCGGTGGCGGCTTTGGCCTCAAGGTTCATAAAGACCACGTCAGGGTTAAGCGAGGCGGCCTGCTCAACGTCGAAGGTGCCGTCTTTAAAGCCGCCAAACGTTGGCAGAGCTTCAATTTCGGGAAAGCGTTCCGCGTAGCGGGCGTAGTTATCAGGGTCTGCTTGGAAAAAATCTTCGCGCCAGCCGACGATATGCGCAAACGGGGCCTCAGGCTCCAGTAGACCGAGCAAGTAGATCTGACGACCCTCTCCCAGGATAACACGCTCAGCGGGCGCCTCCAGTGTGACTTCACGGCCGGTAACATCGGTAACGGTAACAGGGTCTGCCGCTGCCGTAGTGCAGCTCACAACCGCTGCCGTACCTATCAGCGTTTTTAAAAGAGAGGACGTCATAAGCGTATTGATCACTTGTGGGTGGGTCGGTTGTCAGTGCGCCAGGCTGGAGCTGGTGTCAGCGCATAGCATCGAATATAAAGTTTTTGGGTATAATTCGCATTCTCATAGTGATGCATTATCATGGAATCCGATGTAGCTGTCGAGATGACATCTGTTACGGTGAGAACATTTTTCAGAGATGCTGAACACGCTGTTGCGCTATCAAGGCATTTAACTGTTTGGCGGCTATCCCTGTTACCCATAAGCTAGAGGTAACACCCTTTATCCAGTGGAGAATACTATGCCTTTATCACGTGCTGAAATTGCGACTGCATCAGGCGAGCGCATCATTAACCGGCTTTGCAAGCACTGGGCGCATAAGTTGGAGGTTGAGCACAGCCAGCAGGAGGGCAGGATTGTATTTCCTGACAAAGGCACCTGCTTGTTGCACGCAGAAGCTGACAAGTTGCTGGTGTCTATCGAAGCCCTGGAAGAGGAGCATCTGGATCAGTTGGAAGGCGTGGTGGAAAATCACCTTGTGCGCATGGCGAAAGACGAGGAACTGATTGTCGTTTGGCAAAACTGACGCTTTTAGAAGACATGCCTTTAGATGCTAGAGCGTTGAAAACCAGCGGCAAGGAAAGTCAGGCCGCCTGAAACACAAGCACAGCACTGCTTGAAGCGTCTGTTATAATCACCGCTTGGTTACTATTTAGTTTGATTCGACGTAATTGATCGCAAAATGCAGGAGTTCGCATGACCCGAGTTGCCATTGTAGGCGTGGCTGGCCGAATGGGCCGTACGCTGGTAAGCGCTATTGAACAGGATGCTGGCGCGACGCTCGCCGGTGGAATTGTCGAGCCAGGCAGCTCGTTGGCAGGTGCGGATATTGGTGAGTTAGCGGGCGTGGGCAAGCGCGGTGTTAGCGCGGTCGACTCCCTTGATGCAATCGTTAACGACTTCGATGTGCTGATTGACTTTACCGCGCCTCAGGTAACGCTGGCGAATCTGGCATTTTGTGCCAAGCACGATAAGTGCATGGTGATTGGCACCACGGGCATGAGCGATGATGAGCTGGCCCAGTTGGATAGCTACCGCGATAAAGTGGCGATGGTGTTCGCGCCTAATATGAGCGTTGGGGTTAATCTCACGCTCAAGCTTCTGGAAACCGCCGCTAAAGCGCTGGGTGATGAAGGTTACGATATCGAGATTATCGAGTCACATCACCGCCACAAGGTGGATGCGCCCTCCGGCACTGCGATTAAAATGGGCGAAGTGGTGGCCGATAGCCTCGGACGTACGTTAAAAGAGCACGGCGTGTTTGAGCGAGTAGGTCAGTGTGGTCCGCGTACCGATAAAGAGATTGGCTTTGCCACTGTACGTGCGGGCGATATCGTCGGCGAGCACACGGTGATGTTCGCCACCGAAGGCGAGCGCATCGAAATTACCCACAAGGCTTCCAGCCGCATGACGTTTGCCAAAGGGGCTGTACGTGCGGCGCGCTGGGTCGCAGGCCAAAAGCATGGCCGTTACGACATGCAGGATGTGTTAGGGCTTTAGTGAGAAGCATCACATCGATCTTGGCCCGCTTTAGAAGCGCACCACGCGTTGCGGGTTTTTATGGGTAGTCAAAGGCCAGAATATGCTGTAACATTCCATAAATTTTGGCCGGGTGGCCCATGAAAAACAGACGGCGCGCTTGTTGCGTTGGTCAGCCCACTGCCTGTTCAGGTTCGTTAGTGCGAATTTAGTGACAGCGAAATTAGCTACAGCGTCTGTATTGCCTTTGGCATATAGGCCTGATCACAGACCTGAGATGCCCAGAACAACAAGCGGGATGAAACCGATTTTTTCTTTATCGGCTTCGTCCCGCTTTTTTACGACCCGAGTTTTAAGCATTTGATACTGAAGTTTTGGTAGCTGGGTTTCAACACCGGGTTTAAAAAACCAGACTTCAAACATTAATCTCGATTCTGGTGAGGGCATCCTGCGGATGCTTTCAACCAGCATCGCTGAGCCTGCGCCCACAGGCTCCCACCAGCATGGGAGGACCTTGACTTGAATAACCCCGCATTGAGCAAACCTGCGATTTTGGCCCTGGAAGACGGCAGCGTGTTTCATGGAATCGCCATTGGCGCGGACGGATTAACAAGCGGTGAGGTAGTGTTCAATACAGCCATGACCGGCTATCAAGAAATCCTGACTGACCCCTCCTATACCCGCCAAATCGTAACGCTCACTTATCCCCATATCGGCAATACCGGCATTAACGCTGAAGACATTGAGTCAGCTTCTATTGCCGCCGCCGGTTTGGTTATCCGCGACTTGCCCCTGATGGCCAGCAGTTTCCGCTCTGAGCAAACGCTGTCTGACTACCTGGCAAGCCAAAACGTTGTGGGTATCGCTGATATTGATACCCGCCGCCTGACGCGTATTCTGCGCGATAAAGGTGCCCAGAACGGTGCGGTTTTGGCAGGCGAAGACGCACAGGGTGATGACGCCGTTGAGCGCGCGTTGGCGGCCGCCAACGCCTTTCCTGGTTTGAAAGGTATGGACCTGGCCAAAGAAGTCTCCTGCAAAGAGGCTTATGAGTGGACAGAGGGTGAGTGGACGCTGGGCGAAGGCTATGCGGATGCAACGAAAGGCGAGCGCCCTTACCATGTTGTGGCGTTTGATTACGGCGTGAAATTCAACATTCTGCGCATGCTGGCTGCCCGCGGCTGCCGCCTGACGGTGGTGCCCGCGCAAACTCCCGCCGCTGACGTGCTGGCGATGAATCCGGACGGTGTTTTCCTGGCCAACGGCCCAGGTGACCCCGAACCCTGCGATTACGCCATCAAAGCCATTCAGGACGTACTCGAAACGGACACGCCGGTGTTCGGTATTTGCCTGGGCCACCAGTTGCTCGCGCTCGCCTCGGGTGCCAAAACCGTCAAAATGAACCATGGCCACCACGGTGCTAACCATCCGGTTCAGGATTTGGACACGGGCGCTGTGATGATCACCAGCCAGAACCATGGTTTTGCCGCCGATGAAACGAGCCTGCCGGCCAATTTGCGCGCCACCCATCGTTCGCTGTTCGACGGCACGCTGCAGGGTATTGAGCGCACCGACCGACCCGCATTTAGTTTTCAGGGTCACCCGGAAGCCAGCCCCGGCCCGCGTGATGTAGCGCCGCTGTTTGATCGCTTCATCACGATGATGCAGGCACGCCGCTAACGCAGGCTCTGCTTCATCACTGTATGCCGCTTTTGTCGCTCTTCGTCACCATTTTTTGCGGGAACCGTTATGCCTAAGCGTACCGACTTAAACAGTATTTTGATCATTGGCGCTGGCCCGATTGTTATCGGCCAGGCCTGCGAATTCGACTACTCCGGCGCCCAGGCGTGTAAGGCGCTGCGCGAGGAGGGGTTCCGGGTTATTTTGGTGAACTCCAACCCGGCCACCATCATGACCGACCCGGCCATGGCGGATGCTACCTACATTGAGCCGATTACCTGGCAGGCCGTTGAGAAGATCATCGAGGCTGAAAAGCCCGATGCTATTCTGCCCACCATGGGTGGTCAGACCGCGCTTAACTGTGCGCTGGATCTGGAAAAACATGGCGTGTTGGAAAAGCACGGCGTGGAGATGATCGGCGCCAACGCCGACGCCATCAACATGGCCGAAGACCGTGACTTGTTTGACCAGGCCATGAAGCGTATTGGCCTTGAGTGCCCGAAAGCGAAAGTCGCGCACACCATGGACGAAGCGTGGGAAATTCAAGCCGAGCTTGGCTTTCCGACCATTATTCGGCCTTCCTACACCATGGGCGGCTCCGGCGGCGGCGTGGCGTACAACAAGGAAGAGTTTGAAGAGATTTGTACGCGTGGTTTCGAGCTTTCCAACAACCACGAGCTGCTGATTGATGAGTCGCTGCTGGGTTGGAAAGAGTACGAAATGGAGGTCGTTCGCGACAAAAAAGATAATTGCATCATTGTCTGTGCGATTGAAAACTTTGACCCGATGGGTGTGCATACCGGCGACTCGATTACTGTCGCACCGGCGCAAACGCTGACGGACAAAGAGTACCAGATCATGCGCGACGCAAGCCTTGCGGTGCTGCGCGAGATTGGCGTAGAAACCGGTGGCTCCAACGTGCAGTTCGGTATGGACCCGAAAACCGGCCGCCTGGTCGTGATCGAGATGAACCCGCGGGTGTCACGCTCTTCCGCACTGGCATCCAAGGCCACCGGCTTCCCGATTGCCAAAATTGCCGCCAAGCTGGCGATTGGCTACACCCTGGATGAGCTGCAAAACGATATTACCGGTGGACGCACGCCAGCGTCGTTCGAGCCGTCTATCGACTACGTGGTCACCAAGATCCCGCGCTTCACATTTGAGAAGTTTCCGCAGGCCAATGATCGCCTGACGACTCAGATGAAGTCGGTGGGCGAGGTCATGGCCATTGGCCGTACCTTCCAAGAGTCGCTGCAAAAAGCGCTGCGCGGTACGGAAACCGGTAACGACGGTCTCGACCCGATTATTACCGATTTCAACCCGGAAAATATGGCCCTGATCAAGGGAGAACTTCAGGCGGCAGGCGCTGAGCGTATCTTCTATGTGGCCGATGCCATGCGTTCAGGTATGAGCGTGGATGACGTCTTCGCACTGACCAATATCGACCCCTGGTTCCTGGTCCAGATGGAAGACCTGGTATTGACCGAAGCCGCCGTTGCCAAGCGCTCACTAAGCGATTTCTCTGCGCGCGAACTCTATCAGCTCAAGCGCAAAGGCTTTGGCGATGCGCGCCTGGCCACGCTGCTGAACGTGAGCGAAAAAGAGTTCCGCCAAACGCGTCAGGCCGCTGGTGTTCGTCCGGTCTACAAGCGCGTGGATACCTGCGCCGCTGAGTTCGCTTCTGATACCGCCTACATGTACTCCACCTATGAAGAGGAGTGTGAAGCGGACGTATCTGATCGCCAGAAGATCATGGTGCTGGGTGGCGGGCCGAACCGTATTGGTCAAGGCATCGAGTTTGACTACTGCTGTGTGCACGCCGCCTTCGCCATGCGCGATGACGGCTATGAAACCATCATGGTCAACTGCAACCCGGAAACCGTGTCGACGGATTATGACACCTCTGATCGCCTCTACTTCGAGCCGGTGACGCTTGAAGACGTGCTTGAAATTGCTGACAAAGAGAAGCCGGTTGGCGTGATTGTTCAGTTCGGTGGTCAAACGCCGCTGAAACTGGCTCGTGAGCTGGAAGCGGCTGGTGTGCCAATTATCGGCACCACACCGGATGCGATTGACCGTGCTGAAGACCGCGAGCGCTTCCAGGTGATGATCGACAAGCTCGGCCTGAAACAGCCGCCTAACGCTACCGCACGCAGCTTTGAAGAAGCCTTCGCCAAGGCGGAAACCATTGGTTACCCGCTGGTCGTGCGCCCGAGCTACGTGTTGGGCGGTCGGGCCATGGAGATCGTCTACGACGCCTCTGAGCTTGAGAACTACATGACCAATGCGGTCAAGGTTTCCAACGACTCACCGGTGCTGCTGGACCACTTCCTGAGTGCTGCCATTGAGATCGACATTGATGCGGTTTCAGACGGCCAGCAGGTAGTCATTGGCGGCATTATGCAGCACGTCGAGCAAGCGGGCGTTCACTCCGGTGACTCCGCCTGTGCGCTGCCGCCTTACTCGCTACCCGCCGATGTACAGGATGAGATGCGCGAGCAGATCAAGCAGATGGCCGTGGAGCTGGGCGTAAAGGGCTTAATGAACGTGCAGCTGGCCTGGCAGGATGGCGAGATCTACGTGATTGAAGTTAACCCGCGTGCGTCGCGTACCGTACCGTTTGTCTCCAAGTGCATTGGTACCTCGCTGGCCCAGATTGCGGCACGCTGCATGGCGGGCACGACACTTGCCGAGCAGGGCTTTGAGCGCGAAATCATTCCGCACTTCTATAGCGTGAAAGAGGCGGTTTTCCCGTTCAATAAGTTCCAGGGCGTTGACCCGATTCTGTCGCCAGAAATGAAGTCCACCGGTGAAGTAATGGGTTCAGGCGAGACCTTTGCCGAAGCATTCTTTAAGGCGCAGTTGGGTGCTGGCGAAGCAATCCCGGCGCTTGAGGGTGACCGCAAGGCGTTCCTTTCCGTGCGTGAGCCGGACAAGGCGGGGATTATCGAAGTCGCTCGTTCTCTGCTAACATTAGGCTTCACACTATGCGCGACACGCGGCACAGCCGAAGCACTGGAAGCCGCTGGGCTTGCGGTCGAGCACGTCAATAAAGTCTATGAAGGTCGTCCCCATATCGTCGATCTGCTTAAGAACGACGAAATCGCCTACATCGTGAACACTACCGAAGGTCGTCAGGCTATTAATGACTCTTCGGTCATTCGCCGTACTGCTCTTGCGCGCAAGGTGCCCTATGCAACCACCTTGGCGGGCGCTAATGCCGTTTGTATGGCACTTGAGTACGGTAGGGAGATTACGGTGCGTCGCCTTCAGGATCTGCATGCAGGAGCAAGTCAATGAACAAGGTCCCGATGACGGTTGCGGGTGAAAAAAGTCTTCGCGAAGAACTCAATCATTTGAAGGGCGAAGCGCGCCCGCGAGTGATTGCGTCGATTGCCGAAGCGCGTGAGCACGGCGACCTTAAGGAGAACGCCGAATACCACGCTGCCCGTGAACAACAGGGGTTTATCGAAGGCCGTATTCAGGAAATCGAGAGCAAGCTTTCGGTAGCGCAGGTGATTGATGTCACCAAGCTGCCGAATACAGGGAAAGTGATCTTTGGTGTCACGGTCGCTCTGCTCAACCTGGATACGGATGCCAGCGTGACCTACCGCATTGTGGGCGAAGATGAGGCAGATATTAAGTCTGGCCGCATTTCTGTCACGTCCCCTATTGCACGTGCGTTGATCGGTAAAGAAGAGGGCGACGTTGCCGTGGTGAAAACACCCGGTGGCGACGTTGAGTATGAGATCGAAAGCGTTGAATATGCCTAAGCGCTAGGTCTATAGAGCTAGTGGGTGCCCAACTTAATGGGCGCCCATAAAAAAAGCCCGCTTATCAGGTTGATATCAACCGAATCGCGGGCTTTTTATCGCTCTTTGTAACAGCCAGACAGTAACGCGTTAGTGGCGGCCGTGGTGACCCTCGAAGCGTGAAACGTTAGAGAGCTTCGGATTGGCTTTAGGGTTTTTGCGATAAAGCAGTGCCATTTTGCCAATCGTTTGCACGACGTCGGCGCGGCTGCCGGTGACCAGTTCGTTTAGCATGGCCGCACGGTCGTCACGCTCAGGCAGGGCAAGTTTCACCTTGATAAGCTCGTGATCGTTGAGCGCGCGGTTGAGTTCTGTGAGCAAATTTTCGGAGACGCCGTTTTCAGAAACGGTGACCACTGGGTTCAAATGGTGGCCAATGCTGCGAAATGCTTTCTTTTGTGCCTGTGACAAGCTCATGGTATCTTGCGGTATCCCGGTTAGCGCTTAACGTTCCATCTTACGGTGAAATGCCACCAAGTGAAAGCTATCGCGTTAACGCGCCCATCTCTATATTGCAGTGTTAGATTCTGATATGCAGCAAAAGCCCCCGAGTCGTAAACATTCAGTGAGCAAAACCAGCAACAACTGGAAGAAAGAGCACTTTGACGACCAGTACGTGAAACAGAGTTGGCAGGATGGTTATCGCTCTCGCGCAAGCTATAAACTGCTGGAGCTGGATGAAAAAGATAAGCTGCTTCGCCCGGGCATGACGATCATTGATCTGGGCGCGGCGCCTGGCGGTTGGAGTCAGATCGCCGCTGAAAAAGTCGGTATGGACGGTGTGGTGATCGCCTCTGACATACTGGAGATGGACGCGCTGGCAGGGGTGGACTTTATTCAAGGCGATTTTACGGAAGAGTCGGTGCTTAATGCGATTCTTGAACGGCTGGGAAATCGTCAGGTAGACCTTGTGATGTCCGACATGGCCCCCAATATGAGTGGTATGGCTGCGATTGACCAGCCTCAGGCTATGTACCTTGTAGAGCTGGCGCTAGAGCTCGCCCGTGAGACACTGCCCCCCAAAGGCCGCTTTCTGGCCAAGGTGTTTCAGGGGGAAGGATTTGACGCCTACCTTAAAGAATTGCGCGGCAGTTTTGATCGTGTCGTGATCCGTAAGCCAGATGCCTCGCGGGCTCGTTCGCGGGAAGTCTACTTTTTAGCGGAGGGGTTTCGCGGCTAAACTGACAGGTCGTGCATAGCAAAGATTTATCATCGCGATTGCCAGACAGGCAGGCGCAAGGTGTGTCACATTATACGCATGAGATAAGCGTGATACAGATGGCCCAAAGTTAATAGTGCTTTGGCAATGGTTGAACGCCAGGTACTGGTGTAAGGTCTCAGTATTGGCGTTTAACTGACGGATTCTTGTAATGAGGGTAGCCCCTTGAACGATATGGCGAAGAACCTGATTCTGTGGCTGGTCATCGCGGCTGTGCTACTGACAGTGTTCAACAATTTTAGTACCGAAAGTGCTCCCCAAAGCACCAATTACTCCCAGTTTGTGGAGCAGGTGCAAAATCAGCAGGTGCGTAGCGTTACCATTGATGGCTATACCATTAACGGTGAGCGTACGGACGGTTCGCAGTTCCAGACGATTCGTCCGGCGGCTGAAGACCCCAAGCTGATGGATGACCTGCTAAGCAATAATGTAACGGTGGTGGGTAAAGCGCCAGAGCAGCAAAGCATCTGGATGCGCCTGCTGATCGCAAGCTTCCCGATTCTGTTGATCCTGGCCATCTTTATGTTCTTTATGCGCCAGATGCAGGGCGGCGCTGGTGGCGGTAAAGGCGGCCCGATGAGCTTTGGCAAGTCCAAGGCCAAGCTGCTTTCTCAGGACCAGATCAAAACCACGTTTGCCGATGTAGCCGGTTGTGATGAAGCGAAAGAGGAAGTGGAGGAGCTTGTCGACTTCCTGCGCGATCCAACCAAGTTCCAGCGCCTGGGCGGTACGATCCCTCGCGGTGTATTGATGGTGGGCCCGCCGGGTACCGGTAAAACGCTGCTGGCAAAATCGATTGCCGGTGAAGCCAAGGTGCCGTTCTTCTCGATTTCCGGTTCCGACTTCGTTGAAATGTTTGTGGGTGTCGGTGCATCGCGTGTACGTGACATGTTCGAACAGGCCAAGAAGCAGGCGCCCTGCATCATCTTTATCGATGAGATTGACGCGGTTGGCCGGTCACGCGGTGCTGGTATGGGTGGCGGTAACGACGAGCGCGAGCAGACGCTCAACCAACTACTGGTTGAAATGGACGGCTTTGAAGCCAACGAAGGCGTTATCGTGATTGCCGCCACCAACCGCCCGGACGTACTCGACCCGGCGCTGCTGCGTCCAGGCCGCTTTGACCGTCAGGTGACCGTTGGCTTGCCGGACATCCGTGGCCGTGAGCATATTCTGGGCGTTCACCTGCGTAAGGTGCCGCTGGCGGAAGACGTTAAACCGTCGATCATTGCGCGTGGAACGCCAGGCTTCTCAGGTGCCGATTTGGCTAACCTGGTGAATGAGTCAGCGCTGTTCGCCGCACGCCGTAACAAGCGCTTGGTCAGCATGGAAGAGCTGGAGCTTGCCAAAGACAAGATCATGATGGGCGCTGAGCGCAAATCGATGGTCATGACCGATAAAGAGAAGTTGAATACGGCTTATCACGAATCGGGCCATGCGATTATCGGTCTGGTGATGCCTGAGCATGATCCGGTCTACAAGGTAACGATTATTCCGCGTGGTCGGGCATTAGGTGTCACCATGTTCCTGCCCGAGGAAGACCGTTATAGCCTGTCGCGTCAGCAGATTCTTAGCCAGATTTGTTCGCTGTTCGGTGGTCGTATCGCCGAAGAGATGACGCTGGGGGCCAACGGTGTCACCACCGGTGCTTCTAATGACATCAAGCGCGCTACCGAACTGGCTCATAACATGGTCGCGAAATGGGGGCTGTCAGACGAGATGGGCCCGATCATGTACGACGAAGATGAGTCACATCAGTTTCTCGGTGGCCCGGGCCAGGGCGGCAGCAAGATGAAGTCGGGTGACACAACGACGCGTCTTGATAAAGAAATTCGTAAGATTATTGACGATTGTTATGAGCAGGCGCGTCAGATATTGACCGATAATCGCGATAAGCTGGAAGCCATGACCGAAGCGTTGATGAAGTACGAAACCATCGATGCCGACCAGTTGAAAGACATCATGGAAGGCCGTGATCCGCGTCCGCCGGAAGGTTGGAACGACGGTGATTCACCTGGCGGTGGAACGCCCGTTAGCGATGACGTGCCGACGACGCAGAACGATTCACCGAACGCCACTGATCATGCGTCTGGTGGTGGTGCTTCAGGGGATGAGGGTGACGAGGATGATGACAAGCCTCGCCGACGCCCCTCTGACCCGCTTGGTGGTTCAACGGGCTCCTGATACGCTCCGGCCACTGCAAAGGCGCCCCAATATGGGGCGCCTTTTTGTTATGCTGTTATTCAGGCAGTAGCAGTGCTTCTTTTTAATAGGCAGCCGCATGAAATCAATAATTGACCCCTCTTTATCACCCGCAATGAATGAGAATGTGCACATGCGTTGTGGGCGCCATGTGCTGGATCTCTCTTTTCCTCGCGTTATGGGGATTTTAAATGTTACGCCCGACTCTTTTTCTGATGGTGGTCGGCACGTAGCGCTGGATGACGCGCTGCGTCATGCCGAGCGTATGCTTGCCGAAGGTGCTGCGATTATTGATGTGGGCGGCGAGTCGACGCGCCCCGGGGCTGAGCCGCTAAGTGCTCAAGAGGAGCTGGACCGGGTCGCGCCGGTTGTTGAGGCGCTGGTTCGTGAGCTGGATGCGTTGGTATCAGTCGATACCAGCTGCTCGCTGGTGATGCGCGAATCAAGTGCGCTGGGCGCCGGAATGATTAACGATGTGCGTGCGCTTGAGCGTGAAGATGCCTTAATGGCGGCCATTGGCAGCGGGCTTCCTGTCTGTTTAATGCACCGCCAGGGTGAGCCGCAGGATATGCAGCAGTCACCTTCTTATGACCAGCCGGTGGAAGTGGCTGTCGCTGATTATCTAGCGCAGCGTGTCGCGGAGTGCGAGGCTGCTGGCCTTCGTCGCAGCCGTTTGCTGCTCGACCCGGGCTTTGGGTTTGGTAAAACGGTTGAACACAATTTGCGCCTGCTAAAATATATGGATGCCCTGCAGGCGCTTGGTTTGCCGCTATTGGTGGGAATGTCGCGTAAAAGCATGATTGGCAAAGTGCTGGGGCGTCCGGTTGAAGAGCGTTTGGCGGGTGGTCTTGCGCTGTCTGCCATGGCCGTTGAGCGTGGCGCTAAAATTCTACGTGTGCACGATGTGGGGCCGACGGTCGATGCCGTTAATATGGCCTGGGCGGTACTCCAGGAGGGGTGCGACATGCCGCTAAACGAGGAAAAATATTCATGACACGACGCTATTTTGGTACCGACGGGATTCGGGGCACGGTCGGACAAGCACCAATCACTGCCGATTTTATGCTCAAGCTTGGTTGGGCAGCGGGCCAGGTGTTGCGCCGCGAAAAGGGTCGGACGCGGGTGTTGATTGGTAAAGACACGCGTATTTCAGGTTACATGTTTGAGTCGGCGTTAGAAGCCGGGCTTTCAGCCGCAGGCGTTGATGTGTCGCTTTTGGGGCCCATGCCGACACCAGGTATTGCGTATCTCACCCGCACGTTTCGTGCCGATGCAGGGATCGTGATTTCAGCATCACATAATCCGTTTGATGATAACGGCATCAAGTTTTTCTCGGCAGAGGGCAAAAAGCTCCCCGATGAGACAGAAGACCGTATCGAAGCCATGCTGGAGGCGCCGTTAACGACCGCTGAAGCGGCCCAGTTGGGCAAGGCAACTCGGATCGGTGATGCCGCTGGCCGCTATATTGAATTTTGCAAATCGACACTGCCAGACCGCTTAAGCCTGCATGGGCTAAACGTTGTGCTGGATTGCTCCCACGGTGCGACCTATCACATTGCGCCAAACGTGTTTCGCGAGCTAGGCGCAGAGGTCAGCGTTATCGGCGCGTCACCTGACGGCTTGAATATTAACCATCAAGTAGGCTCTACACATCCTGCGGCGCTACGTGCTGCGGTCATCCACCGGGGGGCCGATTTAGGCATCGCATTTGATGGTGATGGGGACCGCGTGTTGATGGTGGATAGTGATGGCCGCGAAATTGATGGCGATGATATTCTCTATTTGATTGCTCGTGACCGTCATGAGAGAGGCCTGTTAGCAGGCGGCGTGGTCGGCACCTTAATGAGTAACTTTGGCCTTGCTGTCGCGCTTGAAAAGCTGGGTATCCCCTTTAAACGGGCCAAGGTGGGCGACCGCTTTGTCATGGAGATGATGGCGGCTAACGAGTGGGAGCTGGGCGGTGAAGCGTCGGGGCATATTGTATGCGGGCATGTGCAAACCACTGGTGATGGCATTGTCGCTGCTCTACAGGTGTTGGCATTGATGATCCGTGAGCAAGCATCGCTGCCGGAATTGCTGAAAGGGTTTGAGAAAGTCCCGCAGGCCTTGGTGAATGTGCGCTTGCCCGCTGGGACCTTGGCGCATGATGTCATGGCATTAAGCGCCCTGCAGGACGCTGTTGCTGACGTTGAAAAACAGCTGGGTGATCAAGGGCGGGTGCTGTTGCGGCCCTCCGGCACCGAGCCATTGATTCGCGTGATGGTAGAAGGCTGCGGTCACTTGAATGTTGATCAGTTGACTCAGGGGCTGGCTGATCGTGTTCAAGCCTTGCTCAAATAAGGCAGCTGTGCTTGTCAGCGGTTGTCTTGTCAAGGCCGCTCCTATACCATTTCGCTCCACCTTGAGTGAGGAGAGTTCATGCGTACGCCATTAATTGCCGGTAATTGGAAAATGAACGGGTCCGCTGCACTGATAAATGATTTTGGCAGCGCGTTTGCTGATGTCTCGTTACCTGCAGCCTTGGACGTTGTGCTTATTCCCCCCTTTCCTTATCTGGACGCGGCGCGTCAGGCGTTTCGCAATACATCGCTAGCGTTAGGCGCCCAGACGCTCAATCCTATCGAGTCTGGTGCGCACACGGGTGAAGTGAGCGGACGTATGCTCAAAGAGTTCGAAGTGGCGTATGTGCTGGTGGGTCACTCCGAGCGTCGCGAGCTGTACCGTGAAAGCGATGAGCAGGTGTTTGATCGCTTATTGGCGGCGCTGGATAATGGCCTGACACCCATTCTGTGTGTGGGTGAGTCACTTGCCGAACGCGATGCCGAGAAGACCATGGATGTGGTATTGCGCCAGGTAGGCTATGCGATGACGCGTTTAGCGCCCGAGCAGCGCCAAGCGGTCGTGATTGCCTATGAACCCGTATGGGCGATTGGTACCGGGCGGACAGCAACGCCCGAGCAGGCGCAGGACGTAATGGCCGGAATCCGCGCCTACCTCGCAGAGTTTAGTGCAGCGCTCGCTGAGCAGATGCGGTTGCTCTACGGCGGCAGTATGAACGCAAAAAATGCGGCTGAGCTACTTGCCCAGCCGGATATCGACGGCGGTTTAGTGGGCGGTGCTTCGCTCAAAACCGATGATTTTTACGCCATTTGTCAGTCAGCAGGATAACGCCATGCAAGTTGCAATTCTTATGGTCCACGTGGTGATTGCGGTCGCCCTGGTTGTATTGATCCTGCTTCAGCAGGGTAAAGGTGCCGAAGCGGGTGCCGCGTTTGGAGGCGGTGCCTCACAAACGGTATTTGGCTCGCGCGGTAGCGGTAGCTTTTTATCGCGTACAACCGCGGTTCTGGCAGCAGGTTTTTTCGTAACCTCTATGGCGCTGGCGTACTTTGCAACGCAAGCAGGCCAGTCGCCGGAAGCGGGTATTCCTGATTCACGCCTGATCGAGCAACAGCAAAGCGTTCCAACGCTTGACGATAGCCCTGTAAGTGTGGATAATACCGCGCCAGTGCTAGAGGAAAGCAGCGAGTAAATGCTTGATGTCGCTTTCTTTAGCCTCCCCTGATGCCGAAGTGGTGGAATTGGTAGACACGCTATCTTGAGGGGGTAGTGACCGTATGGTCGTGCGGGTTCAAGTCCCGCCTTCGGCACCATCTGTTTTGCTGGCTCGCCAGCTTCCCAGACTCTTTATCAATGTCATCTTTTGATAAAGAAACCCAGGTTTAGCGCCTGAGACGAAAAGAGTTCTTGACGTAAGTGGTTCAAGTGTCTATTATCGTCGACCTAGATTGATGCGGGGTGGAGCAGTCTGGTAGCTCGTCGGGCTCATAACCCGAAGGTCATCGGTTCAAATCCGGTCCCCGCTACCATTTCCTGGTAGCACGTTAGATAGGCGACTAGCCTGACAGATCATGGTAATGAGATGTCGATAAGGGTTAATTGCCAAGTAGGTAAATCCTGCGCTGTGTTTCCTGGTTGGTATTACAGGTTTCTTATGAAAAGCCCCTTCCTGTGAAGGGGCTTTTTGTTAGCAAGCTTTTTGTTAACAAGCGTGTCTCAAGAGCGGATATCGTCCGAGTTGCCGGAGACACATTCCGGGTAACGCCAATCAGCCTCCTGGCTTCTCTAATAACTCCTGGCCAGGTGCCTGATGCAACGGCTATAGGAGCTTTGTCTGTGGCCACTAAACACGCAGCGCTACATGCGCTAATTGAACCTGTCGTCGCCGCCATGGGCTTTGAGCTATGGGGCATCGATCATGTTTCCCAAGGCAAGCATTCGCGGTTGGTGGTTTACATCGAAAGCGAAAGCGAAAGCGGTGTCAGTGTGGAAAATTGCGCTGATATTAGTCGCCAAGTCAGTGCTGTGATGGACGTGGAAGATCCCATTCCCGGTGAGTACCGGCTGGAAGTCTCTTCGCCCGGTATGGCACGCCCTTTATATACCCTGGATCAATTTACCCGCTATCAAGGCCACCATGTCGCACTTAAGCTGCGCGTGGCGTTTGATGGACGGCGCAAATACCAGGGGCTCTTGGCAGGTGTCGAGGGTGATGAAGTACTGCTACAACTGGATGGCGAGGAGTTCTGCTTTCCGATTGAAAGCATTGATTCAGCGCACATCGTACCGCAGTTCGACGATTAACCGGGTGGCGGCGCTGCCGGCAGGCTGCCGGGGTGATGCACAAAAGGACAGGTTTTCTGGCGAGGCAAACGCATGAGTAAAGAAATTTTAATGGTCGTTGACGCGATCTCCAACGAAAAAGGCGTCCCCCGGGATGTCATCTTCGAGGCGGTAGAAGCGGCTCTTGCGAGCGCGTCACGCAAGCGTTTTGAAAATGAAGAAGCCAATGTGCGGGTGCGTATCGACCGCCGTACAGGGGAATACGACACCTTCCGCTACTGGACAGTGGTTGAAGATGACGAATTCGAAACGCCAGATTACGAAATCAAAGAAACCATCGCCGAGCAGCGCGACCCGCCTTTGAAGCTTGGCGACGTTGTCGAACAGCAGATCGAAAACGCGATGTTTGGACGCATTGCCGCCCAAACCGCCAAGCAGGTCATCGTACAAAAAGTGCGTGAAGCTGAGCGCGCTGAAGTGGTTCGCCAATATGCGGACCGTGAAGGCGAGCTGGTGGCTGGTATTGTCAAAAAGACCACTCGCGACGGCCTGATTATCGATTTGGGCGAGAATGCTGAAGCCTTCTTGCCGCGCAATGAGATGATCCACGGCGAGCGTTACCGCATGAACGAGCGGGTTCGCGCACTGCTGGTTAAAGTTGACCCGGATGCACGGGGTGCCCAGCTGCAGCTGTCGCGTACCAACCCGGCGTTGATTATCGAGCTGTTTAAAATTGAAGTACCTGAAATCGCTGAACAGCTGATTGAGATTAAAGGGGCTGCGCGCGACCCTGGCTCACGTGCCAAAATTGCCGTTAAGACCAATGATCGCCGCATCGACCCGGTAGGGGCGTGTGTGGGGATGCGTGGTTCACGCGTTCAGGCTGTTTCGTCTGAGCTGCAAAATGAGCGTGTCGATATCGTGCTGTGGGACGACAATCCCGCCCAGCTGGTCATTAATGCCATGGCGCCCGCTGATGTTGGGTCTATCCTTGTCGACGAGGATGCCCACGCAATGGACGTGGCGGTTGCTCAGGATAACCTGGCACAGGCAATTGGGCGTAGTGGTCAAAACGTACGCTTGGCGTCAGAGCTTACCGGCTGGCGTATCAACGTGATGACCGAAGAAGAAGCTGATTCCAAGCGCGAGCAGGAGATTGATAGCCTGGTGGACACGTTCGTTCAGCACCTTGAAGTGGACGAAGACGTGGCCCGCCTGCTGGTAGAAGAAGGGTTTACTACCCTGGAAGAAGTTGCCTACGTGCCGCTTGAAGAAATGCTCGAGATCGAAGAGTTCGATGAAGATCTGGTTGAAGAGCTGCGTGCACGTGCGAAAGACGAGCTGCTGACGATGGCGATTGCCTCGGAAGAAGCGCTAGACGGTGCCCAGCCAGCAACTGATCTGCTGGAAATGGACGGCATGGAGCGCCATCTGGCCTTCATTCTGGCTAGCCGTGGCATTGTCACTATGGAAGATCTCGCCGAGCAGTCTGTCGACGATCTGGTCGATATCGAGGAGTTGGACGAAGCGCGCGCAGCGGCACTGATCATGACTGCCCGTGCGCCCTGGTTTGAAGACGATAACGCATCGGATTCGAACACACAGTAAACAGGTCACGGGCTGAGGAGGGTCACTATGTCAGATATGACAGTTAAAGATTTTGCAGTAAAGGTGGGCCGTGATGTGCCCCGCCTACTAGAACAGATGAAAGAAGCTGGCTTGAAGCACGCCTCTGAAGGCGATGCCGTGTCTGAAGAAGACAAGCAGAAACTGCTGACCTTTCTGAAGAAAAGCCATGGCGGCGACAGCGACACTGATACAAGCAAAAACCGTATCACGCTGACCCGTAAAACGCGCAGCCGTATTAAAACCGGCGAACGTGGTAAAACGATTGAAGTGCAAGTACGTAAGAAAAAAACGTACGTTAAAAGCGCCGAAGAGGATAAGCCGAAAGTCGCTGAGCCTAAGCATTCAGGTCCACGCCAGCTAGTGGGCGATATGGCCGAAGCCGAAGCCGAGCGTAAAGCGCGCGAAGCACGTGAAGCTGCCGAGAAAGCAGCCGCCGCTAAAGCCAAGGCAGCGGAAGACGCCGCGCGTAAAGAAGCCGAAGCGAAAGCAGCGGCTGAGCCTAAACTTGAAGTGCCCGAACTTCAGATCGAAGCTGCGCCAGCGACAGAGGAAATGCCGCCAGCACCGCCGAAAGAGGGCCGTACCGACCGTCGTACTGCACCGCCCAAGAAAGCTGTCGCGAAGAAAAAAGGTCGTGATGACGAAGATGACCGTGGTGATCGCGAAGAGCGTAAGCGCGGCGGCGGGGCGAAGAAAGTAAAACGTGCCGAGCGTCGTGGCGGCCGCCGTGGCCCAAGTCAGAGCGGCAATGGCAAGCACGGCTTCCAAAAGCCGACTCAGCCGATCGTACGTGAAGTATCGATCCCTGAGTCAATCAGCGTGGCTGAGCTTGCCGACAAAATGTCGATCAAGGCCAACGAAGTCATCAAGGCCATGTTTAACATGGGCGCGGCCGTGACCATCAACCAAACGATTGACCAGGATACAGCGGCCATCGTAGTGGAAGAGATGGGCCACAAGGTCAAGCTGGTGAAGGATGATGCGCTGGAAACGGAAATGCTTGAAGGCATCTCCTATGAAGGCGAAGAGATCACCCGCTCTCCCGTCGTGACCGTTATGGGCCACGTTGACCACGGTAAGACCTCACTGCTGGACTACATTCGCCGTGCCAAAGTGGCCACCGGTGAAGCGGGTGGTATCACCCAGCATATCGGTGCTTACCACGTTGAAGACAGCCATGGTGGCGTGACCTTCCTGGATACCCCTGGCCACGCGGCGTTTACCGCCATGCGTGCTCGTGGTGCCAAGGCAACCGACGTGGTTATCCTGGTGGTCGCTGCTGACGACGGCGTGATGCCCCAGACCATTGAGGCGATCGAGCACTCCAAAGCGGCTGAAGTACCCATGGTCGTTGCGGTGAACAAGGTCGATAAGATTGGTGTTGATTTTGACCGCATTCGTAACGAACTCTCGCAGCACGGCGTGATTTCCGAAGAGTGGGGCGGTGATACGCAGTTTGTACACGTTTCCGCCAAGACCGGTGACGGTATTGAAGAGCTGCTGGAAGCGATTCAGCTGGTTTCTGAAGTACTTGAGCTGAAAGCAGTGCCGTCGGCACCTGCTAAAGGCGTTGTCGTTGAGTCACGTCTTGACCGAGGTCGTGGCCCGGTTGCCACCGTACTGGTTCAAAACGGTACGCTGCAGAAAGGCGATATCGTTCTGGCTGGCCTGCACTACGGCCGTGTACGTGCGCTGACCAACGAGCTTGGCCTGCAGGTTGAGAGCGTTGGCCCGGCCATGCCCGTTGAGATTCAGGGCCTGGACGGTACGCCGGATGCGGGTGATGACTTCATGGTCGTGGCCGATGAGAAGAAAGCCCGCGAAGTGGCTAACTTCCGTCAAGGCAAGTACCGCGAAGTACGTCTGGCGCGTCAGCAGAAAGCCAAGCTTGAGAACATGTTTAGCCAGATGGGTCAGGATGAAGTGGCCAAGGTTAATATCGTTCTTAAAGCTGACGTACAAGGCTCTCTGGAGGCGATTAAAGGTGCCCTGGAAGAACTCTCCACTAATGAAGTACAAGTGGCTGTGGTCTCTTCAGGTGTTGGTGGTATCACCGGTACTGACGCCAACCTGGCGCTTGCCTCTGAGGCAATCGTGGTCGGCTTCAACGTCCGTGCCGACGCCGCTGCCCGCGAGATTATCGAGCGTGAAGGCTTGGATCTGCGTTACTACAGCGTCATCTACCACTTGATCGATGAGGTCAAGCAGGCGATGAGCGGTATGCTCGCCCCCGACTGGAAAGAAGAAATCGTCGGTGTTGCCGAAGTGCGCGATGTGTTCCGTGCGCCGAAGATCGGTGCAGTGGCGGGTTGTATGGTCGTCGAAGGTTCCGTGTCCCGCAGCAAACGCATCCGCGTACTGCGTGACAACGTGGTCATCTACGAAGGCGAGCTCGAATCGCTGCGCCGCTTCAAGGACGACGTACAAGAAGTGCGTAACGGTATGGAGTGTGGCATCGGCGTGAAGAACTACAACGATGTCCAGGTCGGCGACAAGATCGAAGTCTTCGATCAAGTCAGAGTCGAGCGCAGCCTGTAAGGCCGCGAGGAGACAACCATGCGCGAATTTAAGCGTACCGACCGAGTAGCCGACCAGCTCCAAAAGGAGCTGGCGGTACTTATTCAACGCGAAGTGAAAGACCCGCGTTTGGGCATGATCACGGTGAGCGGCGTAACCGTTAGCCGTGATCTTGGCTACGCCGATATCCATGTCACCCTGTTGGGTGAGCAGGAGCCTGAGCGTATCAAAGAGAACCTGCAGGTGCTTAAGCGTGCCGCCGGTTTTCTAAGGAGCCAGATTGCCAAACGCATTCAGTTGCGCCATGTCCCTGAACTGCGCTTTCATTACGATGAGAGCGTGGTGCGTGGGCAGCACCTCTCTTCCCTGATTGAAGAGGCCGTGTCGACTGACCGGGCTCGTCAAGTGGATGAAGAGGGTGATTCTGATCAAGGTGAGGAGACGCGCTAATGGCTCGTCGCCGTCGCGGTTTACCGGTCAATGGGGTATTACTGCTGGATAAGCCCAAGGGCGTTTCCAGCAACCATGCCCTACAGCGTGTACGTCGTTTGTTCGAGGCCCAAAAAGCCGGACATACCGGCACGCTGGACCCTATGGCAACCGGCTTACTGCCGATTTGCCTGGGCGAGGCCACCAAGTTCTCCGCGCACCTGCTGGAAGCCGACAAAATGTATCGCACCCGCGTTGAGCTGGGTGTGATCACCGACACCGGTGATGCAGAAGGCACGGTGATTGAGCGCCGCGATGTGCCGTCGTTAACAGCGGATGACGTTGAAGCCGCGATTGCGCGCTTTCGCGGTGAGATCGATCAGGTGCCGCCGATGTATTCGGCGCTCAAGCATCAGGGTAAGAAACTCTATGAGCTGGCCCGTGAGGGTAAGCAGGTAGAGCGTGCAGCGCGGCGGGTAAGCGTGTATGATGCGCGCCTGCTTGCATTTGACGGCGAAGCCTTCGAGCTTGAAGTCACCTGCAGCAAGGGGACTTACATCCGTACGCTGGCCGAAGATACCGGTTTGGCGCTGGGGTGTGGTGCTCACATCAGTCAGCTCCGCAGGCTCAAAACCGGGCCTTTTACGGGTGACGCGATGTGGACCCTCGAAGCGCTTGAAGCATTGGCGGATCAGACCTCGCGTGAGGCTGAATTAATGCCCGCTGATGTGCTGGTGGATCATCTGCCGACGCTTGAGGTGGACGAAACGGCTTACGGGCGCTTAGCCCACGGTCAATCGGCCAACTTGAGTATTGGTACGCTGGCTCCCGATGCGTTGGCAAGGCTTTATTATGCTGAGACGTTTATCGGCCTCGGTGTTGTAAAAGGTGCTCAGGAAGTAGCACCCAAGCGGCTGTTAAGTACCGTCGCTATCTCGTAAGAGTCCGGGTGAAACGTTGCAAGGATGTGACGATTTACGCGAAAATAGCACTTGAAATAGTACTGGAAACGGTACTTGAAATAGTGCTGGAAACAGTACGTCGAAAAGAGTCGCCTGAGACTGCAAATATGCGTGGTCTCACCCATTAAATTTTAGGCATATTGCTTACTGGAGAGACAGATGGCATTAACCGCTGAAACGAAAGCCGAAATCGTCAACGAATACGGCCGCGGCGATAACGATACCGGTTCCCCTGAAGTGCAGGTTGCACTGCTGAGCGCCAACATCAATGGCCTGCAGGACCACTTCAAAACCAACAAGCAGGATCACCACTCGCGTCGTGGTCTGATCCGCATGGTAAACCAGCGTCGTAAACTGCTGGACTACCTGAAGCGTAAAGATTTCGAACGCTATCAGTCTCTGATCCAGCGTTTAGGTCTGCGCCGCTAAGCTATTGTTGGCGAAGATTGAGAAACGGGCAGCTCCTTGTGAGCTGCCCGTTTTTTTATGTATGTCGCCCACAGGCCGTAGCTTTGCCCCGGTGATTTTGGGTTTCTGGTAGCCGTATGGCGCTACAGCGCCTAGAATGGTGGCGAGTCAAAACGACCCAAACGAATAGACAAGTAGATATTAATGTTAAAGGAAGTCGCCGTGAATCCGGTAAAAAAAACGTTTCAGTACGGTCGTAGCACCGTCACGCTAGAAACCGGGCGTATCGCTCGTCAAGCCACGGGGGCCGTTATGGTCACCATGGAAGATACCGTTGTGCTGTGTACCGTGGTGGCGCGCAAAGAAGCCAACCCCAGCCAACCCTTTTTCCCGCTCTCGGTTCATTACCAGGAAAAAACCTACGCAGTAGGTAAAATTCCCGGCGGCTTCTTTAAGCGCGAAGGACGTCCGACCGAGAAAGAAACTTTAACCTCGCGTCTGATCGATCGTCCGATCCGTCCGCTTTTCCCCAAAGGCTTTATGAACGAAGTGCAGGTTATCTGTACCGTTCTTTCCACCGATCGTAATCACGACCCGGATATTGCCGCGATGCTGGGTACCTCCGCTGCACTGAGCATTTCTGGCGTGCCGTTCAACGGCCCGATCGGTGCTGCGCGCGTTGGTTTCAACGAAGAGCAGGGGTATTTCCTTAACCCGACCGTTGAAGAGCTTGCGACTTCCGAGCTGGACATGGTCGTTGCCGGTACTGAAAACGCCGTGCTGATGGTCGAGTCCGAAGCCAAAGAGCTTCTGGAAGACGAGATGCTGGGCGCCGTACTGTTTGGCCACCAGGAAATGCAGGTCGCGGTTAGCGCGATTAACGAGCTGGTTGCCGAGGCCGGCAAACCGCGTTGGGACTGGCAGCCAGCCCCTGAGAACGTAGCGCTGAAAACCGCCATTGCGGATGCGTTTGAAGCGCAGGTGGGCGATGCCTATCGCATCACCGATAAGATGCAGCGCCAGGATGCCCTGGCAGCCCTGAAAGATCAGGCGGTTGAACAGCTGGCAGCCATTGACGGTGAACCGGTTAACGACAAGTTCAGCAAAGACGAAGTAAAAGGTGCCTTTGCTGGTCTTGAGAAACGCGTTGTACGTTCACGCGTTGTAAAAGGTGAGCCACGCATTGATGGCCGTGACAACTTCACCGTGCGCCCGCTAGCGATCGAAGTGGGCGCGCTGCCCAAGACTCACGGTTCGGCGGTGTTCACTCGTGGTGAGACCCAAGCGATTGCAGTGGCAACGCTGGGCACCCTGCGTGACTCTCAGCTGATCGAGTCGCTGGAAGGCGAGCGTAAAGACCGCTTTATGCTGCACTACAACTTCCCTCCCTACTCGGTCGGTGAAGCGGGCTTTATGGGTGGCCCGAAACGTCGTGAAATCGGCCATGGCCGTTTGGCACGCCGTGGTGTTCAGGCCATGCTGCCGTCTGAAGAAGCCTTCCCCTACACTATTCGTGTGGTATCGGAAATTACTGAATCCAACGGCTCAAGCTCGATGGCGTCAGTATGTGGCTCTTCACTTGCGCTGATGGATGCGGGTGTACCGCTGAAAGCACCGGTGGCGGGTATCGCCATGGGGCTGGTGAAAGACGAAGATGGCTACGCGGTACTGACCGATATCCTGGGTGATGAAGATCACCTTGGCGATATGGACTTTAAAGTGGCCGGTTCAGAAGAGGGTGTTACTGCCCTGCAGATGGACATCAAGATTGAAGGCATCAACGAAGAGATCATGGAGACTGCGCTTCAGCAAGCCCACAAAGCGCGCCTGGGTATTCTTGAGCAGATGAATGTAGTCATCAGCCAGAGCCGTACCGACGTCTCCGATAATGCGCCTTCCATGGCCACCATCAAGATCGACCCGGACAAGATCCGTGACGTTATTGGTAAAGGCGGCGCCACCATTCGGAAGATTTGCGATGATACCGGCGCGTCTATCGACCTTGATGACGACGGTACCGTGCGCATCTACGCTGAAGACAAGGCTGCGGCGAAAAAAGCCATCGATACCGTATTGGCGATTACGGCAGAAGCGGAAATTGGCAAGCTGTATAACGGCAAGGTCGTACGTATTGCTGACTTCGGTGCCTTTGTGAACATCATGCCGGGTACTGATGGTCTTGTGCATATTTCGCAAATCGTGGCTGAGCGCGTTAACAACGTGCGCGATTTCCTGAACGAAGGCGACGACGTGATTGTGAAGGTGCTCGACATCGATAACCGCAACCGCGTGAAGCTCTCGATGAAAGAGATCACCGAAGAAGAGAAAGCAGCGTTTGCCGCTGAAAGTGAGAACACCGCGGGCTAAGTCGCCGTAAGGTTGTCTCTTCCGCCCCCGTAGCCCCTGGTTGCGGGGGCGGAGTCGTTTGGTTGAAAGAAAGTGTGATTAAAAGAGCGTTTGGTTGGGTGGACGTTTTAGTTAGAAGGAAGTAGGCATGGAGAAGGAACAGGCACCGCGTTGGTGGGCGGTGGTCGCCGTGATGATCGGCATTTTTCTATTGGTAACCGCTGAACAGCTGCCTATCGGGTTGTTGTCTCAGGTGGCTTCATCCATGGATGTAACGCCCGGTGTCGCTGGCTTGATGGTAACGGTACCGGGCGTGGTCGCCGCTTTTTCGGCGCCGCTACTGCCCGTGGCGGTAGGCCGGTTGGATCGGCGCATTATGCTCACGCTACTCATGGTCGTCATGGTGATTGGTAGCGTGCTTTCAGCGCTGGCCAGTAGCTTTATCCTACTGCTGGCCGCCCGCGTGCTGGTGGGTGTCAGTATCGGCGGTTATTGGGCCGTGGCCGGGAGTATTGCTCCGCGCTTGGTGCCCAGCGATAAAGTGCCCAAGGCCATGACGATTATTTTTGGCGGCGTAGCCGCTGCATCGGTGCTTGGCGTGCCACTGGGTACCTTACTGGGTGATCTAAGCAACTGGCGAATCGCGTTTGGGGCTTTGGGCGGTTTTAGCCTGTTAACCGCACTGGCACTGTGGTGCTGGCTGCCGCCACTTCCACCCAGGGAGCCAGTCCGTCTCAAAGTGCTGGCCCAGCAGTTCACTAGCCGTGGCGTTCGGGTCGCGGTTCTGGTCACGGGCTTTGTAGTTGTCGGACACTTTGCAGCGTACACTTTCATTAGCCCTATCCTTCAGGAGATAAGCGGTGTAGCTCAGCGCCATGTGGGCAGCTTGCTGCTACTGTATGGGGCGGCAGGAATACTGGGCAATATCGCCGCAGGCATGTTCGCTGGGCGCCATCCTTATCGGGCGGTGCTGGCGATCCCAAGCTTGCTGCTATTGGTGGTGGCGTCTTTCCCGCTGCTCGGGGTCGAGCCTGTCAGCGGCGTGCTGCTACTCATGGTGTGGGGGGCCGCGTTTGGCAGCGTGTCGGTGAGCATACAGACGTGGATTTTACGCACCGCACCCAATACCGAAGCTGCGACCGCCCTGATGGCCTTTGTGTTCAACCTCTCCATTGGGCTGGGCGCGATGGTCGGTGGCCGGGTTGTTGATGCTACTAGCCTGCCTATTACCATGTGGGCCGCATCGGGCCTATTCTTGCTGGGCGCGCTGTTGGTATGGCGAACACCCGCCACCATTGTGGGTGAAAAGCACCGCTAAGTGCCCCATGAGTGTTAGGTGTCAGGTGCGAAGCCTTGAGGCATAAAAATGCCCCTGTCAGTGACAGGGGCATTTACATTTTAAGCGTTAATCGCCGAGATCAGGGGCGCTCAATCGCCAGTGCCACCCCTTGGCCGCCGCCGATACACAGCGTCGCCAGGCCTTTCTTGGCATCCCGGGCAATCATCTCATGAAGGAGCGATACCAGTACGCGACAGCCAGAAGCGCCAATCGGGTGGCCCAGGGCAATCGCGCCACCGTTGACGTTGACCTTGGATATATCCCAGCCCAGCTCTTTCTGAACAGAAAGGGCCTGTGCCGCAAAAGCCTCGTTGGCTTCCGCAAGGTCCAGGTCCTCCAGGCTCCAGCCGGCTTTTTCCAGGCAGCGACGGGTAGCAGGCGCGGGGCCAATACCCATAATGGCAGGGTCTACGCCCGCATTGGCATAAGCGGCAATACGTGCCAGCGGCTCAAGACCTAACGCCTTGGCTTTTTCTGCCGAGCAGATCATCACAACGGCCGCGCCATCGTTCAATGAGGAGGCGTTACCTGCGGTAACGGTGCCATCCTTTTTGAACGCTGGGCGCATGCCCGCCAGCTTTTCAGCGGTAATTTCGCGCGGGTTCTCGTCGGTATCAAACACAACGGGATCGCCTTTGCGCTGGGGGATCTGCACCGGCACGATCTGGCTTTTAAATTTGCCCTCTTTAATGGCCTTGGCAGCGTTCTGTTGCGACTGAGCGGCAAACGCGTCCATTTCCTCGCGGGTGATACCGTATTTTTCAGCCAGGTTTTCGGCGGTGATGCCCATATGGTAGTCATTGAAGGCATCCCAAAGGCCGTCATGCACCATGGTATCAATGGCTTTCCAATCGCCCATGCGCTGACCAGTGCGCGAATGGGGCAATACATGGGGGGACGCCGACATGTTTTCCTGCCCACCAGCCAGAATCAGCTCAGCGTCGCCACAGCGAATCGCTTGTGTTGCAAGATGCACGGCTTTTAGGCCTGAGCCACATACCTTGTTGATTGTCATGGCCGGTACGGAAGCCGGCAGGCCCGCTTTAATTGCCGCCTGACGAGCAGGGTTTTGCCCTACGCCCGCCGTCAGTACTTGACCGAGGAGTACTTCGTCCACCTGGTCGGGGGAAACGCCGGTTGATTCAAGGATATCCTTAATCACTAACGCGCCAAGCTCGCTTGCAGGAATGCCTGCCAGTGAACCGCCAAAGGAACCGACCGCGGTGCGGCGAGCCGCAACAATGACCACTTCTTGCATGAGATGACTCCTAACGTGAGTAAGGTAGACCGCCTGTTTTGCTATTTTGTTTGTACGGACCTGTTTTTACGGACCTGTTTTACTGTCTGTTCTTACTATCTGTTCTTACTGCCTGATGTACTGAGCATAACCTACGCTATCTGTTTTTTATGTCAGGCTTGCTACTCAGCATAGGGGAAAGTTGTGCGTTGCGGCAATGCGCTTTTTTAAAGGCAAATAAAAACGGACCCTGAAGGTCCGCTCGGTAGATGACTAGAATGCGTAGCCTACGCCAGCTGCACCGGGATAGCGTTGCTGGTATGGCTAACCTCGTTACCTTCCTGCAGGTAGACCAGAGCTGGCTGGTGCTGTTCAAGCTCGGCTTCCGAATAGTGGGCGTAGCTACAAATAATAATCCGGTGACCGGGGGCGGCTAAATGCGCCGCCGCGCCGTTAATCGAGATCAAACGAGAGCCTTCTTCGCCACGGATCGCGTAGGTGGTAAAACGCTCACCGTTTTCAACGTTATAGATCTGGATTTGTTCGTTTTCACGAATACCGGCCATATCCAGCAGGTCGCCATCAATGGCGCAAGACCCTTCGTAGTTAAGCACTGCATGGGTAACGCGTGCCATATGGAGCTTGGCTTTGAGCATAATTGTTTGCATAACAACTCCTGGTTGCGAAGCCTGCGGCTTGGCGATAAAACGTAATGGATCAAGCGGGCAGTTGCACGCTGAGATTATCAATCAAGCGAGCGGGACCTAGCCGAGCAGCGGCCAGTAATACCGCGTCACGAGTGGTGGTGCTGACAGGCGTTAACTCGGGCGTACGAAGCTCAAGATAATCGGGCGTAAAGCCTGCCTCGGTAAGCTCAATCAACCCGTTCGCCAGCATGGTTTCAAGCGGCTCCCCCTGCTCTAACGCGTCGCGCAATTCACACAGCGTGCGGTAAAGCGTAGGGGCTATCGCGCGTTCGGCATCGCTCAAGTAGCCGTTACGCGATGAAAGCGCCAGCCCATCGTCGTCGCGCACAATCGGCACGCCAATAATGTCAATCGGCATATGCAGGTCCTGCACACACTTGCGAATAACGGCAAGCTGCTGGTAGTCCTTCTCACCAAAGCAGGCAACGTCGGGCTGTACCAGGTTAAACAGCAGCGTGACAACGGTAGACACGCCGTCAAAGTGCCCGGGCCGTGAGCCACCGCACAGGCCCTCACCCACGTCAGGCACGTGAACGCACGTTTGCGAGGTTAGCCCATTGGGATAAAGCGTGCTTACCGAGGGTGAAAAGAGCACGTCGCATCCGGCTGCCCTAAGCTTTGCCTGGTCATCGGCGAAGGTGCGCGGGTAGCCGTCCAGGTCTTCGTTAGGCCCAAACTGCATGGGGTTTACAAACAGGCTGGCAACGACAACATCTGCGTGCTCGTGCGCCTTGGCAACCAGCGCTAAATGCCCGGCATGAAGATTGCCCATGGTCGGCACGAGCGCGATTCGCTGGCCGCGCGTTCGGTAGTCGCGCAGGAGGCTGCGCAGGTCGTTGATCTCTCGCAATGTACGCATAGTCATGTGTCGTAAGGTTACGTCGCAAACGGGCAGGTTAGAAGCAGTGCTCGGGAGCTGGGAAGGCACGCGTTTTGACCGCCTCGTGGAAGTCCTGAAAGGCGCCCTGAATATTGCCAGCATCTGCCATGAAGTTTTTCACAAACCGCGGCGGGCGGCCATGGGTGACGCCGAGTACATCATGCATGACTAGAATCTGACCATCGGTATCGGGGCCTGCACCAATTCCGATGACCGGTACATCAAGCGCGTCGGTAATGGCCTTGCCCAGGCTTGCCGGTACGCACTCCAGTAATATAACCGAAGCGCCCGCCTCAACCAGCACTTTGGCATCTTGCAGGATACGCTCTGCCTGGGCGGTGTCTCGTCCTTGTACCTTGTAGCCACCTAGCTGATAAACCGCCTGTGGCGTTAAGCCCAAGTGGGCGCATACGGGCACGCCGCGGCGTGTTAGCTCACGGATCCCCTCGGCCATCCAGGCTTCGCCTTCTACCTTGACCAGTTCCGCACCGGCACGCATGAGGGCTGCGCCGTCTTCCAACATGCGCTGCGTAGAGGCGTTACTCATAAACGGCAGGTCAACCATCAACAGACTATGGCCTTTGCCGCGTGCGGCACAGCGGGTGTGGTAGCAAATATCGTCGACTGTCACGGGGAGCGTGCTGGTATGCCCCTGGAGCACCATGCCGAGCGAGTCACCCACCAAAAGCACGTCGATACCGGCGTGGCTCGCCGCTTGGGCAAAGGAGGCATCGTAAGCGGTTAAGCAACTAAACGTTTCGCCAGCGCGCTTGTAGGCCTGTAGCGTGCTTAGAGTCACGGGTTTCATGGCATGCTCTCACTCGTCGTGGCCGCTGCGGCATGGGCAGCCAGCCGTTGTTAATATCACGCTGTTGCGATGTTCTTAAAAAATGGGCCCTGTAAAGACAAACCAGAACGTTAGTGTGTGGGCTGGAAAACGATTGTTACCCGGTCCAGTGTTGTGTGTCGAGGCTAGGGTAGCAAGATAACTGCTTAGGCAGGACCATCTTCGACTAAACGCTGAATGCCTGGTTCGGGGATTTGATTTAGCCATTCGCTTACCGGCTGCTGGCGAAGCGTCAGCGTTGCATCCAGTTCCGCCAGGGGAGCGAGCACAAAGGCGCGCTCGTGCATACGCGGATGGGGAGCGTTTAAACGCGGGTAGGCAATTGTCTGCTGGTCAAAAAGCAGTAAATCCAGATCCAGTGTGCGTGGGCCCCAGTGGCGTAGCCGCTGGCGCCGGTGCTGTTGTTCCAGCGCCTGTAGTTGGTCAAGCAGCGCCAGTGGTGAAAGGCGCGTTGTCAGGGCGACTACTGCGTTGACAAAATCCGGTTGGTCCTGAGGGCCAACCGGGCGGCTCGCGTAAAGTGAGGAGGTGGCCGTCAACTGGCTCAAGGGCAGCAGGGCAAGTGCCGAAATCGCCTGGCGCACCTGCCTGATAGGATCATCAAGATTACTACCCAAGCCGATATACGTAAGCGAAGTCGGGCTCATGTGTTGCTCACTTTTCCGATTTGCGCGTGGGTTTACGGCGCCGTTTGCGGCGGCGGTCGCCTTGGCTTGCCGGGTCGCCCCCAATTTTTTGTAGCAAGCGAAGCTGCTCATGCTCATCGCCCTGCTGGAAGGCCGTCCACCAGTCGCCCAAGCCGCGTGGGATTTCGCCCGCCTGCTCACGCAGCAGTAGTAAGTCGTAAGCGGCACGAAAACGTGGGTGCTCGCGGGTTTGGAACGCACGCTTGCCGCGTCGTAACGGCAGACGTGCCTGTAGCTCCCAAATATCGCGCATGGGCATGCCAAAGCGTTTAGGGATAGAGGTATGTTCCAATTGACGCGACACCACCTCCTGCGATGCCGTTTGCAGTGCCGGTATCGCGGGCATGCCTTCACTTTCAAGCTCGGCCTGGCGATTGGCAACCGGGGCCCATAAGAAGGCGGCCAGCAGGAAGGCAGGCGTCACCGGGCGACCTTCGGCAATGCGCTTATCGGTATTGGCCAAGGCGAATTCAATGAGCTTTTCCGCCCACGCCGCATCGGCCATGGCCTCTTCCGATTCGGGGAAGAGCATGCCAAACAGGCCGTAATGGCTAAGCAGGCGGAAGGTTGCCAACCCATAGCCTGACATAAACATCTTGAGCACTTCATCAAATAGCCGTGCAGGCGGAATTTGCAGCAACAGCGGCGCAAGGTCGTACATCGGCGCTTCGGTGTCAGGCTCAATAGTGAAGTCGAGCTTGGCCGCGAAGCGAACGGCGCGCAGCATACGCACCGGGTCTTCCCGGTAGCGGGTGGCTGGGTCGCCAATCAGGCGCAGCGTGCGCGATTCAATATCACGCGCACCGTTGGCAAAGTCGTGAAGGCTGAAGTCGGCAATGTTGTAATACAGCGCGTTAACGGTGAAGTCACGCCGTAAGGCATCTTCCTCAATGCTGCCCCATACATTGTCTCGCAGCAGCAAGCCGGCGTCCGACTGGTGAGCGATATTCTCGCCGTGTTCGTCTTGTGGCTTGCCACGGAACGTAGTGACTTCGATGACCTCGCGCCCAAAGCGGACATGGACAATACGAAAGCGTCGGCCAATCAAGCGCGAATTGCGAAACAGGTCACGCACCTGTTCCGGCGTGGCGTTGGTGGCAACGTCAAAGTCCTTGGGCATTTTGCCAAGCAGCGCATCGCGAATACATCCGCCCACCAGGTAGGCGTCGAAGCCTGCACCGCTAAGGCGGTAAAGCACTTTTAGTGCAGCGTCGCTGATATGTTGGCGAGAAACAGGGTGCTCGGACCGAGGGATAATGCGTGGGCTGAGAGCAGTTCCACTCTCTTGGGGATCGAGCAGGGTTTTCAATTGCTCTCCCGGGCTATGTAAGAAACGGGTAAATCCTTTGAACATGCGGCGATATCGACTCGCAGGGTATCGAAAAAGTGACCGTGAAGTAAGCGGTAAGCCGATGAGTGTAGCCGACCCCTTTACGCTTGCAAAGCACCTCGGGCAGGTTTGCGAACGCCTTCCCCTTTAAACGCGGAAAGGGGAGGCTAAAAGAGCCTCCCCTATAAAGCATTTAATCAGCGTCCATGCTGCTGTTTTTCTTCATGATGGCACATCGCCCTGAATACGCACCGCAGTCGATAGGCAGTATCCGACCGCCTCGTATTCAAAACAATAATCCAACCGCGAACTTTTCTTCCCCGACGTATTATTGTTGGTTCCGGGGTGTACACACTCACTGCTATTATTCTTGTTGGGGCGCAGATCATTTGGTGTACGTCGCGTCCATTTTGGGCACTTGCTACCTGTTGTTTTTATTAGCTGCGCTTATTGTGCTTAGCGCCAGCAAGTCATGAGATTGAAGCCTGTTGTTATTATTAGTGCTGTTATCTCTCCTGGCCTTGTTGTTTTTGTTATGGCTCAGGTTGGGGTGGTGTCATGTTGTTTTTGTTAGTGACCCACCGCTTGGCCCAGTTTATTTTTCTTACCCAGTAATACTGCACTCGTCGTGCCACTTGTTTAAATGTTTATTTATTTCATGTGCTTATGATTATTTTTTATTTTGAGGAACTTCGGTGACAGATAAGTGTTACCGTTTTTGGTCCGATTTTTTACGGGCATTGTGTGGGTAGGTAACAATGATTGGGTAACGTAAATCGGTTATTTTTTATTTAAATCAGTATAGTAGACGATGGTCGTAAGCATTTGGTGTGAGGCGCTTGCGGGCCGGCCAGCCAGCGGCGTCAGTTGGGACGCCGAGCAGTTTTTTTACGCGGGATGCCAAGCCGTTGGCGCCGTTCCCACAGGTTTTTACGACTAATGCCCAGTTTTTGAGCCAGCTCGGTTTCGCTCATCAGGTCCTGATGCTCAAGCACAAAGTGCTGGAAATAGTCTTCCAAAGAGAGATCATCCTCATCCTCCGCTGGCGTGCTCTCGTCGCTGGAGGAGGCCGCTGAACTCGCCTGTGAATGGGCACGAGGCGGTGCAGGTGCTAGCCCGAGATCGTCCGGGTGAATCAGATGGCCTTCGGCTAAAATTACGCCTCGCTCCAGGGCGTTTTCAAGCTCACGAACGTTACCTGGCCACGGGTAATCACGCAGGTCCTGACGGGCGGCCCTTGAAAGCCGTAGGCCGGGGCGTTCGTGACGCGTGCACGCTTTATCCAGCAAGATATCGGCAATCTGGAGCACGTCGTCTTCGCGTTCGCGCAGCGGGGGGAGCTCGATCTGCATCACGTTTAAGCGGTAGTAAAGGTCTAGGCGAAATTCACCACTTTTGGATAAGGCACGCAGGTCGCGGTGGGTCGCGGCAATCAGGCGGACATTAACGTGGCGGGTTTCCACAGAGCCAATCTTGCGGATTTCTCCCTCCTGTAACACACGCAGCAGGCGTGCCTGGGCATCAAGGGGCAGTTCACCAATCTCATCAAGAAACAGCGTGCCCTGGTCGGCGGCCTCCACCAGGCCGGTGCGTGATGCGCTGGCGCCGGTAAACGCGCCTTTCTCATGGCCGAACAGTTCAGACTCAATCAGCGTTTCGGGAATAGCGGCACAGTTAACGCTGATTAGCGGGGCGCTGGCGCGCTTGCTTTGTTGGTGAATAGCCCGCGCAACTAGCTCTTTACCGGTACCTGATTCTCCTAAAATCAGCACGGTCACATCGGCCGGTGCAGTTTTGCGGATACGCGTATAGACCTGCTGCATGGCCGCGCACTCGCCAATCATCATCTGCTGGCTGCCACCATCATCAGTAATCGCAGGGGGCTCACCATGCTGCATCGACTGCTGATGCAATATACGCTCAACGGTCTCCAGCATTTCAGTATGGTCAAACGGCTTGGCGATATAATCGACGGCACCTTGTTTTAAGGCATCTACCGCTGAGCGCATGCTGGCATAGCTGGTCATGATCAGCACCGGTGCGGGAGCAGCAGCGCCAATCAACGTGGTGCCAGGCTCGCCCGGTAGACGCAGGTCACTGATGATGAGGTCGAACTCAGGAAGCGTTAATTGGTTGGCCTCTTCAACGCTGCCTGCTTCGCTGACGGTATAGTCATGACGCTCAAGCAGGCGCTTTAGCGCACTGCGAATAATCGCTTCATCTTCAACAATCAGAATCCTGGGCATAGGGTCGCTGGCCATCCTGTTGGTAAAGCGGCAGCCAAAGCGTAATGGCCGTGCCGCGAGGCTCATTGGGCGGCGGCGAGGCCACGTCTATTCTGCCTTGGTGCTCGTTGATAATTTGATACGCAAGCGACAGCCCAAGTCCTGTGCCTTCGCCTGCAGGTTTGGTCGTGGTGAATGGCTCAAACAAGTGGTCACGCACGCGAGGATCAATTCCCTGGCCGTTATCCGTTACCCGCCACCAGGCACTGCCTGCCTGCTGCCCTGCGGTAATCACCACTTGGCCGCCGGGCATACAAGCGTCCCTGGCGTTGCTAAGCAGGTTGACCATCACCTGGGTTAAACGCTGAGCATCCCCGCGTACCACAAGACCATCAGGGCACGCATTGGTCAACGTTACATCCTCGCCCGAGCGCGCCAAGTGGATCAAGTTTAATGCGTCTTCGCTTAGCGTGTTAAGCGCCGCAGGAGACGCGGGCGGCGGGCCCGCCTGGCGCCCGCCATGCGCAAAGCCGACCAGCGAGTTCACAATGGTCGTTACGCGCCGGGTTAGCTGCTGGATCTGATCCGCAGTCTCCAGAAGGGCGGGGTCATTGGTATCGTAGCGTAAATTTTGCGCCAGTGAAGAAATCCCGGTAATCGGGTTGCCGATCTCGTGGGCAACGCCGGCTGCCAACTGGCCAATGGAAGCCAGGCGGGCAGCATGGACCAACTCATCTTCCAGCCATTTCATCTCGGTGTGGTCTTCGACCAACACCACGCTGCCGCCTCGGCTGTCGTGGCCGCTAAGCTCGGCTTTATGCAGGGTAAGAAAGTAATCCTTGCCGTGCAGCGACACCGCCTGCTTATAAAGCGGCGTGTGGGAGGCCAGTAAGACGTTGCCCAATAGCTCAGGCCACGGCGCAGGTAAATTATCGCAGCGCGCGCCAATCACGCTTTCGCCGCTGATGCCAGAAAGCTGGGAAAGCGCCTCGTTCCACATCAAAAGCTCTTTATCATCACCAAATACGCACAGGCCAACAGGAAGATAAGCCAGCGTTTGGCGGTGGTGGCGGCGCAGTCCGTCAAGCTCTCGGGCAAGCCCGGTCAGGCGTGAGCGGTAGGCTTCCAAGCGGCTCTCCACAAAGTGGATATCGTCCGTTACCGGGGCGTCGTCATGGCGATAGGGCAGGTAGCGGTCGACAATGTCACGTGCGACCGAAGGCCCCATTAAGCCTGACAGGTTGGCCTGAATACGGTCACGCAGGCGGCGCAGTGCGTAAGGGCGGCGTTCTTGTGGCGTGAACTTGAGCGCTTTTAATGCTCTGGATACTTCTCGCTGGGCGGCTTCATCGCCGATCGCTTGCGCCAAGTGAGTAGAAAAGTCAGCAGCGGTGGCAGCCTCCAGCGGTAGCCGCTTGGAGCGGATAACGGCATCGACGGAGCACGCCTCGGCGGCTGATTTTTCGCCCTCTGAAATACGTGTAAACAGCGAAATAACCATCAAGAGAACAATGTTGGTCGCCAGTGATACCAGCGTTACCGTGTACCAGGGCGGCGCACTGTCGCTCATCAGGTGACTAAAGGGCAGTGCGGGGGTCGGGAACGATAAGATAAGCGGTAGCCAAAGCCCCCAAAGCCATAGGATGACACCTGCGATAAGGCCAACAACCATGCCTTTGCGATTTGCGCCTGGCCAGTAAAGCAGTGCCAGCATGCCGGGCAAGCACTGCGCCATACCCACAAAAGAGGCCATGCCCAGGCTCACGAGGTCGTGATGGCGCCCAACCCCCTCATAAAATAGCCAGCCGCTAACAATCACGCCGACCACCAAGGCTCGGCGTAGCCAGAGTAGCCAGCCATAAAGGTCACTACGCGCTTCGGGCGGCCTGGCCACCAGCACAATATGGTTGAGCACCATGCCGGATAGCGCTAGGGCGATCATGATCATCGTACCGGTGACCGCAGCTAGCCCGGCCAGAAATGCCAGCGCTTTGACCCACCAGTGTTCGCTGATCATATACACCGCGTAGGCAGTGACCGGAAGCTCGTTATTGACCGATTGAGCGGCCCACCAGATAAGCGGTATCGGCAAGGCCATCAATAACAGGTAAAGCGGTAATGTCCAGCTGGCCTGAAGCAGGGTGTGGCGTGACAGGTTTTCGGCAAAGGTAATATGAAATAGGTGGGGCATCATGAATGCGGCTGCAAAAAACAGCAGTAACAGCGTGCGCCATTGAGCGTCATCCAGCTGATAGGTTGCCTGCTGGGCTTGTAGGCCCGGCCCCTCAAGCCAGCGTTGTAAATCATTGGGTCCATCAAACACAAGCCATAAGGCAACCGCTCCCAGGCACAGCATGGTGAGTAGTTTGATCAGAGACTCAAGCGCCAACATGCTGATCAACGGATCCTGGCGCGTATGGCTATGTCGGGCTCCGAACATCACGGCGAGTACCGCAATCAGCCCACAAAATAGCAGGGCGACCGCGGAACTATAGGCACTACCGGTGAGCCATTGAATAGCGCTGCTCAAGGTTTGAACTTGAATGCCTAACAGTGGCAGCACGGCCAAAAGACTGATTAACGTGACCAGCGAGCCTGCCCAGCGCGAACGAAACCGGAACGCAAACAGATCCGCGAGTGAGGCGAGCTGATACGTGCGGGTAATCCGCTGGATAGGCACTAGCAGGACCGGAGCAAGTAGAAAGGTACCGGCCGCGCCCAGGTAGTAAGCCAGGTAGCCAAACCCTGCCTGGGCCGCAAGTTCAACGCTGCCATAAATTGCCCAGGCGCTGGCATAAACGCCGAGTGCGAGGGTGTAAACGATGGGGTGGCGAGTAACGTATGTAGGCAACCAGCCGCGCTCAACGGCGACGCCACAGCTAAACATCAGCCCCAGGAAGCCCAGGCCGAGCAGTAAAACGCCGGTTAACTCAACGCTCATCTAACTTCCTTTTTTGCTCAAGCCATAGCGTGAGCGCAATCAACACGCCCCAGATAGCGAACGGGCGGTACCAGGCCGTGCTCGGATTGCTCCAGCCGTCCATTAATAACGGAGAGAGCAAATAACCGCCAAACACCAAAAACAGCATGATGCGATAGACATACATGGAGAACTCCTTACGGCGAGCGGCGGTGTTCGGTGGGGGAAAGGCGCTGAATCGCCCAGTTTGCCACTGCCCAGTGTAGCTGGCTGGCGGGAGGTTCTGTGGCCAGAGCGGCCGGTGGTGCTTGGTCAAGCGCTTGAAGCGCCTGAAAAAGCTGGCGCCGCATGCTGTCCTCATCCTCGGCAAGCGCCGGGGCCAGGTTCTGTTTTGAAAGCTTTTGGCCGTCTGGGGTGACGACCAGTGGCAAATGTAAATAGCGCGGTTCTGGAAGCTTCAAAGCACTTTGAAGCTGACGCTGCCAAGGGGTGTTGTCGAGTAAATCGAGCCCACGAACCACGTCGGTAATACCCTGCTCGGCATCGTCAACGACAACCGCCAATTGATAAGCCCAAAGGTCATCCTTGCGCTTAAGCACTACGTCACCCAGCGCTACTGGGTCAAACTGCTGCGCGCCAAACAGACGGTCCTGCCAGACAATCGGGCGCTTAGCCAGGTCACTGCGTAACCGCCAGGCAACCGGCTTACCCGGCTCCCTTAACCCGTCACGGCACCAGCCTGGATAAATAGCATGCGATTGCCACTGTTTGCGTGAGCAGCTACAAGGATACGCCAAGCGCTGATCAATGAGTTGATCCAGCGCTTGTTGATAAGCGTC
This sequence comes from Halomonas sp. AOP22-C1-8, assembly GCF_052378905.1. Lineage (NCBI taxonomy): Bacteria > Pseudomonadati > Pseudomonadota > Gammaproteobacteria > Oceanospirillales > Halomonadaceae > Halomonas > Halomonas sp. AOP22-C1-8. The sequence goes on from NZ_JBQSYD010000023.1 coordinate 54,221, forward strand.
ATGGCGGTTGTGCTGCCAGCACAGCGTTTCATCCCACTGTAAGCCAAAGCGTTCCAACTGGCGCAAAATGGTGGCGTCTGCCCCTTGGGGGCAGCGCGGTGGGTCGATATCTTCAATACGCACCAGCCAGCGCCCGCCAGCGGCACGGGCATCCAGATAGCTGCCGAGCGCTGCAACAAGCGAACCAAAATGCAAAGGCCCTGAAGGAGTGGGGGCAAAGCGCCCCCGGTAGCTGGTAGAAGACATCATAAAAACCTTTACCCAAAACAAAAGCGGGCACCCAAAGGTGCCCGCTTTCAGCGTTAGCGTACCAAGGGGTTAAATAACCGGCTTAGCCGCCAAGCTGTTTTTCTTTAAGTTCCGCCAGGGTTTTGCAATCAACGCAAAGGGTGGCGGTAGGACGGGCTTCCAAGCGGCGAATACCGATTTCAACGCCGCATGCTTCGCAGAAGCCATAATCGTCGTCGTCAATATTTTCGATGGTTTCGTTGATTTTCTTGAGCAGCTTGCGCTCGCGGTCGCGAGTGCGCAGTTCAAGGCTAAAGCCCTCTTCCTGTGTTGCCCGGTCGGCGGGGTCGGCGTAGTTGTTGGCGTCTTCCTGAAGGTGGCGCACGGTGCGGTCCACCTCTTCCATGAGGTCTTGCTTCCAGTCCAACAGCAGCTGACGAAAATGCGCCAACTGCTTATCGTTCATGTACTCTTCACCCGGTGCTGACTCATACGGAGTGAAGGACTTGGCCGCTTCCGGTTTTTTTTCCGCTACTGGCATGGGATTGCCCCTTACGTATATGACTGCTGATTGATCATGAGCGTATGCCACGATCTCACGCCAAAGGGATGCTTGTTTAGCTGAAAAACTCCCGCTTTGCAAGCATAATGGTGCGTTTGCGACTATGGTCCTACCGTTTGTACGACCCATGTCATGCTTTTATTCTATTAGGTGGAGGAGCCGTTATGGCCTGGAATTCGCGAGTCAGCCACGTGGCGCCCTTTCGTGTGATGCACTTGCTGGAAATGGCCCAGGCGCGGGAGGCAGCCGGGCATGATGTGATTCATTTGGAGGTCGGTGAGCCTGATTTTGCTACACCTGAGCCGATCATTGCGGCAGGCCAACAGGCCTTGGCACGTGGCCAGACGCGTTATACTCCCGCCGCCGGGCTGCCTGCGCTGCGTGAAGCTATCGCTGACCACTATGCTGAACACTTTAATGCTGACGTGGATCCTGCCCGAATTCTGGTTACACCGGGTGCATCCGGCGCGCTGCTGCTAGCAAGCCAACTGCTTGTAGAGGGCGGTGATCGGGTACTGATGACGGACCCCAATTATCCGTGCAACCGCCATTTCATGGCGTTGGCAGGCGCTGAAATTGACGCGGTTTCCGTGGGGCGTGAGAGTGGCTGGCAGTTGGATGCTGGTTTGGTCGAGCGGCACTGGCGTGCTGAAACTCGGTTGGCCATGCTGGCCTCGCCCTCCAACCCTACTGGGCACACCTTGAGTGCTGAGCAGCTTTCTCAAGTGCTGGACGCCGTGGCCATGCGCTCGGGCGAAGTGATCGTTGATGAGATATATCAAGGGCTCAACTACGACGATGTTCCACTGTCTGCGACATCACTTTCCAGTGAAGCGTTTGTGGTTAACAGCTTCTCAAAATATTTCGGGATGACCGGCTGGCGCCTGGGCTGGCTGGTCGCGCCGCAGCGCGCGGTTGAGCCCTTGACCCGGCTTGCTCAGAACGTCTTTCTGGCGGCTTCTACCCCTTCTCAGCATGCAGCGCTTGCCGCTTTCACTCCCGAGTGCCGGGCGATTCTGGAGCAACGTCGTGAAATTCTCGCCGAGCGCCGTCAGGTATTACTTGATGGGCTGGCGACGCTCGGCTTGGCGCCCGATTTACCGCCTCAAGGCGCGTTTTATCTCTGGCTGGATATCTCGCGCTATAGCCGCGATAGCCAGGTATTTTGTGAACGGCTGCTGGAAGAGGAAAATGTAGCCATTACCCCCGGTATTGATTTTGCCGTGCGCGGTGGCGAGCACCATGTGCGGATTGCGTTTACCAATGACGTTGCTCGGCTTGAGGAAGCGGTGGCGCGGATCACCCGCTTCGTGGGGCGGCTATGACACTGGCCTCTTCGCTGCATTCTCCGTTGCATTCTCCGTTGCATTATCCATTGCGTTATCCGTCACTGGCGCCCGGTACGCTGCTGCGCCGCTACAAGCGTTTTTTTGCTGATGTGCGCCTGGACGATGGCCGAGAAGTGGTAGCGCACTGCCCCAATACTGGGTCGATGAAAGCCGTCAATGTGCCCGGCTGCCGAGTGTGGCTGTCACCCAGTGATAATCCCAAGCGCAAGCTTTTATGGACATGGGAGCTCATTGAGCTGCCCCAGCCCGATGGCAGCGTGTCGTTGGTATCGGTTCATACGGGGCGAACCAACCGGATTGTCGAGGCGGCGCTCAGTGCTAACCAACTGGAGGCGCTCGCCGGTTATGCCTGCCAGCGTCGTGAGGTAAAGGTCGGGGAGTCGCGGCTTGATTTTCTGCTTGAGGACCCGGTGAAAGGGCGCGCGTACATTGAGGTCAAACAGGTAACCCTCAAAGAGCAGGATGGATACGGTTATTTCCCCGACTCGGTAAGCGTGCGCGGGCTTAAACACCTACAGGCGTTAAGTGCATTGGCCTTGCAGGGGGAGCGGGCCGTGCTGCTGTTTTGCATTGCCCACGAAGGTATTAATGATGTCGCAGCCGCTGCGCATATCGACGCCGCCTATGCGGCAGGGCTTGAGGCAGCGGTTGCCAGCGGTGTTGAAGTGCTCGCGTATGGTACGAGCACTCAGTGGAAGGAGGGTGTTCCGGTCAGCGTAACGCTTGCGCGCACGCTGCCGGTTCGCTTAACGGCGACGTACGCGAAAGATGGCGATCTCGCCGAAGAGGTTGGGCCACCACTTTGAGGTCCAGTGCCCGCGGCGCTCGCCCACACCCACGGCACGATCCACGATGACCAGGCCCTTTTCACGGCACAGCTGCTCGAAGTCGTTAAAGGTCGACAAGTGAATGTTGGGCGTGTCGTACCAGGCGTGAGGCAGCGACTTGGAGACCGGCATGTAGCCGCGTAGACCCAGGTAGACGCGGTGACGCCAGTAGGCAAAGTTGGGGAAGGTGATAATGCCTTCGTCAGCGACGCGCAGCATTTCATCAAGCATTTTGTCGGGGCGGCGCAGTGCCTGGAGTGCTTGGGTCATGATGACCAGGTCGTAGCTGTGATCGCAAAAGCTGGCCAATCCGTCGTCCAGGTTGTGCTCTATCACGCTGACACCGCGTGCCACGCAGCTGGTAATGCCGTCCGGGTCGATCTCCAGACCGTAGCCAGTAACGCTCTTGTCGCGGGCCAGGCTCTCCAGAAGTTCGCCATCGCCGCAGGCGAGATCCAGTACGTGAGCGCCTTTAGGCACCCAGTCGTAAATCAGTTCAAGGTCGGCGCGCATCAACGGGTCTCCTCCAGGCCTAGCTCACGAGCAGTACGGTTCATAAAGGCGCTGAACAGCGCTTCATAACGCGGCTCTGGTAGCAGGAACGCATCGTGCCCATGGGGCGACGCAATATTGGCGTAGCTAACCGACTTGCCCGCTCGGATAAGGGCATCGACCAGCTCACGGGAACGGGCGGGCGGGAAGCGCCAATCGGTAGTGAAACTGACAATCAAGAAAGGGCACTGTGCAGGGGCAAGCGCTTTGGCCAGGTCTCCGCCGCAGGTGGCGGCCGGGTCGAAATAGTCCAGCGCCTTGGTCATCAGAAGATAGGTATTGGCATCAAAGGCGGTGGAGAATGCATCGCCCTGGTAGCGCAGGTAGGACTCGACCTGGAACTCAACATCGAAGCCGAAGTTAAGGTCGTCGCTTCTAAGGTCGCGCCCGAACTTGCTGCCCATGGCGTCTTCTGACAAGTAGGTGATATGTCCCACCATGCGTGCCAGTTTCAACCCGCGCTTGGGTACGGTGTCATGCTCGGCGTACCAGCCGCCGAAGAACTCGGTGTCTGAGCGAATGGCCTGACGGGCTACTTCGTTAAACGCAATGTTCTGCGCTGAAAGCCGGGGCGTTGCGGCAATTACCACGGCATTTGCTACTCGCTCAGGGTAGGTTATTGTCCACTGCAGTACCTGCATGCCACCGAGGCTTCCGCCCACGGCGGCCGCCCAGCGCTCAATCCCCAGATGGTCGGCCAGGCGTGCCTGGCTTGCGACCCAGTCGCTGACCGTGACCATGGGGAAATCTGGCCCCCACTGGCGACCGGTTTCAGGGTTGTGGCTAACCGGGCCGGTGCTGCCGTGACAGCCGCCCAGGTTATTCAGGGAAACGACAAAGAAGCGATTGGTGTCGATCGATTTACCTGGCCCAATGTGCGCATCCCACCAGCCGGGCTTTCGGTCATCCAGACTGTGATAGCCCGCCGCGTGGTGGTGGCCGGAAAGCGCGTGGCAAATCAACACCGCATTGCTGCGTTCGGCGTTTAACGTGCCGTAGGTCTCATAGATCAGCTCATATTCCGGAAGTACTTTTCCACAGGCGAGGGCAAGTGGCGTGTCGAATTGCGCAATATGAGGCGTGACAAGACCAACGGCGTCCGTTGGTCGGTCAGCAAGGGCAAGCGTGTCTGAGTCGGGCATCGAAAGCGTTAGTCCTGCAAAAAGGGTTCTTCTGAATAAAGCCGGGGGAAAGCGGGGCTAAAACCTTAAAGCCCTACCAGGGCCCCTGAAATGCCGGCAGCACGGATCAGAGAGCCAACCACCAGGCCATCAAGAAGATTAATGGCAATAAAGACCACAATGGGGGACAGGTCGATCATTCCCAGCGGTGGAATCACCCGGCGTACCGGCGCCATGATGGGCTCAACCACCTGCATGACCAGCAGTGCGCCCGGGTGGCTGGCATTCGGAGCCACCCAGCTCAAAATGATCATCACAATCAGAGCGAAAAAGTAGATCTTTAAGATCGCATTGGCAATCGCCGCCACCCCGGCAATCAGTAGCCCGGCAATGGGCGGGATGCCAATGCCGATCACCATGAAGATAGCCACCATGCTCACTACTTTTAGCACAAAGCCTGCGGCGAGCGTGGCAAGGTCGAAACGGCCCGCCACAGGGCCCAAAAAGCTCTGAAAAGGCCTCACGACAGGCTGGGTGATCTTAACCACCGACTGACTTAGCGGGTTATAGTAGTCCGCCCGCGATGCCTGCAATAAGAATCGCAGCATCAGTAAAAATAAATAGATATTGATCAGCGAGTTAACTAGCGTTAACCCGGCGCTACCCAATTGACTGCCCATTGCTGGTGTCTCCGTTACGTTAGATGATTCAGTGGCTGCTTAATTCACGGGCCATTTCCTGGGCGCGCTTGGCACAGGCTTCCATGGCATCGGCAATGGTAGTGCGCAACTGCGCCTCTTCCAGATGATGAATCGCGCGCTCAGTGGTGCCGCCTGGCGACATCACGTTCTGCTTGAGCGTGGCAGGGTCTTTGTCACTCTTCTGCGCCATGGTAGCGGCGCCCAGCGCCGTTTGGATGGCCAAGCGGCGCGCCGTTTCAGCCGGTAAGCCAAGCGTTACGGCAGCCTCTTCCATGGCTTCAAGCATTAAAAAGAAATAGGCCGGGGCGCTACCGGAAACCGCCGTTACCGCGTCCAAAAGCGGCTCTTCTTCCACCCACTCAACAATGCCGACAGCTTCCATTAGCTGAGTGGCGATATCGCGCTGGGCATCGCTCACGGCTGAATTGGCGAACAGGCCGCTGGCGCCGTATCCCACCAGCGAAGGTGTATTGGGCATGCAGCGGACCAGGGCGTTATTGCCTCCCAGCCACTGGTCGATGGTCGCGGCGTCCAGGCCTGCTGCAATGGAGATCACCAGCGGGCGCTGTTGCTGAATAGTCTCCCGCAGCTTTTCACATACCACCCGCATGATTTGCGGCTTAACGGCCAGCACCACCACGTCAGCGTGACTGACGGCAACGTTGTTGTCGGTGTGGATATTAATGCCCAGGCGCTCTTTTACCGGCGCAAGCTCGCTGCTGCTGGGCGCGGTGGCAGTAAGGTCCGTGGGCGCAACACCGCTGTCGATAAGGCCGCTGATAATAGCGGTCGCCATATTGCCTGCGCCGATGAAAGTGATCTTATTTGTCATGTGCGTGTCCTTTGTTATGAATTGACTGCGCCGCGCGCACCGAAAATAGCGGTGCCTAAACGTACCAGTGTGGCACCTTCCATCACGGCGGCTTCAAGGTCATCACTCATGCCCATTGAAAGCGTATCTAACGGGGCCTGAGGCAGCGTTGTCTGTAGTTCTGTCAGCAGGTGCCTTAGTTCGGCTAACGGCTTACGCTGCGCCTCTAGCGTGTCCGCTGGCGCGGGAATTGCCATTAAACCGCGCAGCCGTAAACGGGGTAGTTGGGCTACCTCATGGGCCAGTGCCCTAACGTCTTCAGGCATCACCCCCGATTTAGACGCCTCACGGCTAATATTAACCTGTAAACATATATTTAACGGCGCTAAATGACCTGGGCGCTGCTCGCTGAGCCGGTTGGCAATTTTTAAACGGTCAACGCTATGCATCCAGTCAAAGTGCTCTGCCACCGCGCGGGTTTTATTCGACTGTAGCGGGCCAATGAAATGCCACACAATATCGTTCAGGTCAGCAAGCTCGGTCTGCTTGTCTAATGCTTCTTGCAGGTAGTTTTCGCCGAACGCCCGCTGACCAAGTGCATAAGCCTGGCGAATCAGAGGGGCTGGCTTGGTTTTACTCACCGCAAGCAGCGTTGCGTCATTTAAAGGACGCTTGGCCTCTAAAAGCGCCTGATGCAGACGTTCTCGCGCTTGGGCGAGCGACTCAGGAAGCGCGATGTCCATCATACTCAAGCACCTTACCGCAGTTGGAAGTGAGAGGGATATTACCGAACTGCGAGCATCCTCGGCAAAGTAGAATGCGTATGAACGGCCTCTTTTCGCTAATAAATATCAGCAGCTTCCATCGCCTGACGCTTAGCGTGAGTAAATGCCCCCTAATACACGCAGGCCGCTGGCACCCGTGACCGAGGGTAAATTTCCAGGTAAATGGTGCAAACGCTGATGGGCAAGCCAGGCAAAGGCACCTGCTTCAATCCAGTCTTCTGGCCAGCCGTAAGCCGACGGCGAGGTAAACGTGGCGTTAGGTAGGTAATGGGCAAGGCGTGCCATTAAGTAGGCGTTGTGGGCGCCTCCGCCGCAGGTGATTAGGGTTGCGGGTTGGTTGTCGGGCAATAAGTGCTTAATGCCTTCGGCCACGCTGATCGCTGTTAGCTCGGCAAGTGTGGCCTGCACATCTTCGGGTGACTCCGTGCCGGTAAGATGCTGCTTGAGCCACGTTAAGTGAAACAGTTCGCGCCCGGTGCTGCGCGGCGGCGGTTGGCGAAAGTAGGGTTCGTTGAGGCAGCGCGCCAAGAGAGCGCTATCTACCTGGCCGCTTTTGGCCCAGCTGCCGTTTTGATCAAACCGGCCAGGATAATGTTTTGCAAACCAAGCGTCCAGTAATACATTAGCCGGGCCGGTATCAAACCCTAATACCGGCTGTTCAGCATTCCGCGGCAGCCAGGTAACGTTGGCAATCCCGCCCAAGTTGAGGATGAGTTGTTCTACCGTTTGCCTGCCGAATAGCGCCTGATGAAAGGCGGGCGCAAGTGGGGCCGCCTGGCCGCCTGCCGCCAAGTCGCGGCGACGAAAGTCGGCGACGACCGTACAGCCTGTCAATTCCGCCAATAGGCTTGGGTTATCCAACTGCAGCGTGTAGGCGGGGCCACCGCTATGTCCGTCAGGCGCATGCTCGATAGTTTGGCCATGGCTGCCGATTGCACTGATCTGGCTGGGTGAAAGACCTTGCTGGGTCAAAAGGGTATTAATAGCCTGCGCCTGAAGATGGCAAAAGGCATTTTCGGCCAAGGCCAACTGGGCGAAATTTACCTGCTCTGCGTTACATAGCGTTAATAGTGCGCTGTGCAATGCCTCCGGCATGGGCTCGGCATGGGTTGCCACTAACCGAGGTGGGGCGCTGTGAGTGATCGCAACAAGCGCTGCATCAATGCCGTCAAGGCTGGTGCCTGACATTAAACCCATATAATAAAGCGTGGGAGCAGTGGGGGGCGTTTTCATAAAGCAGTATCCAAGGCGGTGCGAAGGCTCAACCAGGCCGGGCAGGCATGGTAACATCGTCGGCTATTGTTCATCTGTATGCCCAACGGGGCAACGTTTAGAGTGGAGAGAGGCAATGAGTGAGGTGGATCAGACGTTAGCGCTGTTGGCGCGGGGTACGCATGAAATCCTCGTAGAGGACGAGCTTAAAAAGAAGCTGGCCTCCGGGCGCAAGCTGCGTATCAAAGCTGGTTTTGACCCCACAGCCCCTGACCTGCATTTGGGTCACAGCGTACTTCTGACCAAAATGCGTCAATTCCAGGACCTGGGGCATACCGTTATTTTTCTGATCGGTGACTTCACTGGACGTATTGGTGACCCGACGGGTAAGAACATCACCCGCAAGCCACTGACCGAAGCCGATGTGAAAGCCAACGCGGAAACCTATAAAAAGCAGGTTTTCAAGATCCTTGATCCTGAAAAGACCGAGGTGCGCTTTAATGCGGAGTGGTTTGGCGAGCTGACCGCCGCCAAGATGATTGAGCTGGCCGCACAAAGCACCGTTGCGCGTATGCTTGAGCGGGATGATTTTGAAAAACGCTATAAAGCCAATCAGCCTATCGCCATTCATGAGTTTCTGTATCCGCTGGTTCAGGGCTATGACTCTGTGGCGCTGGAAGCGGATATCGAGTTAGGCGGCACCGACCAGAAGTTTAACCTGCTGATGGGGCGTGAAATTCAAAAGCACTTCGGCCAGGAGCCTCAAGTTGTTATCACCATGCCGTTGCTGGAAGGTCTTGACGGCGTGCAGAAGATGTCGAAGTCGCTCGGTAACTACGTGGGCGTTGATGAAGCACCGGGTTCCATGTTCAACAAGCTGGTCTCTATGCCAGATAGCTTAATGTGGCGCTACTTTGAGCTACTGTCGCTGAAATCCAACGAAGAGCTTGATGCACTTAAGCAGAGTGTTGAGCAGGGTGCGAACCCACGTGACGTGAAAATGGAGCTGGCGCGTGAGTTGATTGCTCGCTACCACGGTGAAGAAGCCGCCGCTAATGCGCACAAGTCCGCAGGTAACCAACTGGCCGATGGCGAACTGCCTGACGATCTGCCAGAAATAGAAGTGGATTTTGAAGGCGCTGATCAAGCCCCCATTGCTGCCGTACTCAACCGTTCAGGCCTGACCAAAAACAGTGCCCAAGCGAAAGACATGCTTAAGAACGGGAGTATTAAAGTCGATGGCGACGTGGTTGCGCAGGACACCATGCTGGCAACGGGTAAGGCCTACGTTATACAGGCAGGCAAGAAACGTTACGGTCGTGTGACGCTTGTTTGAACTTTTTGAAACTATCTTTAAAAAGGCCTTGCCAAACCGGCAGCGAATCCGTAAAGTACGCATCCGCTGCCGGGGACGCCAAGCGTTACCAGCGGTGAAGAAGGTGAAAACCTTCGGTTTGTCAGGAAGTTAGCGAAGTTTTAATCGCTTGCTTCACCCGCTGAAAACAGCGGTTGACAAACATCAGGAAATGCGTAGAATACGCCTTCCTCGCTGAGGCAAGCGGCTCCGGTCATCGAGTCGAATGTTGGTAGTCTCAAGCGAAACAGCTCTTTAACAATTTGATCAGGTAATTCATGTGGGCGTTTGCCGATGAGGGTGATAAGTCACCAAATATCAAGGCAAGCGCACAAGAAGAATTTTCGAATTCTTCAAATTCGTTTGAACCTTGAGCCGGGATTGATTCACCTTTGTCGCTTTCGAGCGACAAGTAAGAATCACACTGATTTTAAACTGAAGAGTTTGATCATGGCTCAGATTGAACGCTGGCGGCAGGCTTAACACATGCAAGTCGAGCGGTAACAGGGGG
>NZ_JBQSYD010000024.1:0-63977 GCF_052378905.1 Halomonas sp. AOP22-C1-8
ACTTCGCCCGCGGCAACGACAAAATGCCCCTGGTGCATACTTACACCGAAGCCTACGCCCCGTGGGATGTGTATGTTGCCAGCGGTATTTTTATGGGCGATATCAGCCAAACCATTATGGCCCAATTGACCAAAACCATTTTAGTCGGCCTAGTGGGCGGCATACTGGTAACGCTAGCCTTTTGGGGCATGATCTCGTTGATTCTGCGCCGTTTGGGTGGCGAGCCTGACTACGCGGCAGAGGTAGTAGCACGTATTGCCCAAGGCGACTTAACGGCAAGGGTTCGCCTGGGCGCTAACGATACCAACAGCCTGCTTTACGATATTCAGCAAATGCGTGACAAGCTGCATGCAACGATGCAGGAAATTCACGCCACCAGCGCCGCGGTAGACAATGACTCTGGCGATATTGCCGCAGGCAATCAGGAGCTTTCATCACGCACCGAGCAGCAGGCAGCCGCCCTTCAGCAAACCTCTGCCAGCATGGAAGAAGTGACCGCGACGGTGCGCCAAAATGCCGAAAACGTGGAACAAGCCAAGGAGCTTGTACGCAACGCAGGCGAAACCTCTCAGTTTGGCCAGCAAGCCATTGGCCAGGCCGTTACCTCCATGCAGGAAATTAGCGCTGAAGCCGCCAGAATTTCCGACATTGTTACCCTGATTGACAGCATTGCTTTCCAGACCAACATCTTGGCCCTTAATGCGTCGGTTGAAGCTGCCCGCGCGGGCGAGCATGGTCGAGGTTTTGCCGTGGTAGCCAGTGAAGTACGCCAACTGGCTAACCGTTCGGCAACCGCCGCTCACGAGATCAAAACGTTGATTAACGCCTCCAATGCACAGGTGGATAACGGCGCCTCACTGGTGACGACCGCTAAAGAGCGGATGCAGCAGATTGACCAACAGATCCAACGCATCAATGACCTGTTTGCCGACATTACAGCCGCGACGCATGAGCAAACCCAGGGGATTGAACAGATCAACGTGGCCATCGCACAGCTTGACCAGTCAACTCAGGATAACGCCACTATGGTTCAGCAAACTGCTAACTCCGCCCACGACCTGAAACAGCGCTCACAGTCGCTTAGCAGCGTTGTAAATCACTTCACCCTCAGTTAAGCACTCGGCATTACCGGCTTGCGTTCAGGCAGCACTGTCTGGGCGTAAGCCACCACTCAAAACGCGCCTCTAAAACACACGCACAGCAAAACGCCGCCAACAAGGACGGTAGATAGATAGCAATATGTATAACAAGAAGGAAAGGTAAAACAGGAAGGATAACGAAATGAGACTGTTTACATGGAGCGGGAAAAGAGATTCGACGGGGCTGCCATCAGCCGGGCTGGCGTTCCAGCTCTCGACCCTTGGCATGCTAGATGAGGCTGTTTACGTGGAGCGGGAAAAGAGATTCGAACTCTCGACCCTCGCCTTGGCAAGGCGATGCTCTACCACTGAGCTATTCCCGCAATGTAAACATGCACTTGCTAGATGGCGTCCCATAGGGGGTTCGAACCCCTGTTACCGCCGTGAAAGGGCGGTGTCCTAGGCCACTAGACGAATGGGACGTATAAACATCTATCTTTGATTGGAGCGGGAAAAGAGATTCGAACTCTCGACCCTCGCCTTGGCAAGGCGATGCTCTACCACTGAGCTATTCCCGCTTAATCAATTTCTCACCATCGGATTGGCGTCCCATAGGGGGTTCGAACCCCTGTTACCGCCGTGAAAGGGCGGTGTCCTGGACCACTAGACGAATGGGACGTACTTGGAGCGGGAAAAGAGATTCGACCGGGCTGGCGTTCCAGCTCTCGACCTGCACTTGCTTAACCACACGACCAAATTGGAGCGGGAAAAGAGATTCGAACTCTCGACCCTCGCCTTGGCAAGGCGATGCTCTACCACTGAGCTATTCCCGCACTCCGATACCTTAACGACGTAATTGGCGTCCCATAGGGGGTTCGAACCCCTGTTACCGCCGTGAAAGGGCGGTGTCCTAGACCACTAGACGAATGGGACGTTTCATTGCCTCGTCGAGGTGGCGCGTATATTACTCAGAGCACGCATTTCTGTCAAGCCCTATGATATCGCTCTGCTTTCTATCTATACGCCAATCTCTTTCATTGCTACTACTTAACGCCCACTCAAGCGGGTGGCTACACCCTATTCACCTTCTGAACTCGGGTAAGTACTAGCTTTCTTAACTACGCTGTCTTAATTGAAAAGAGTACGATAGCCTGCAAGTCACAGAGGGCAAGGAGACACTAAAATGGCCAAAATTAAAAAATCCCCCGAGCAGTGGCGCGAACAGCTGACGCCTGAGCAGTACCGGGTTGCACGCGAGAAAGGCACCGAACGTCCTTTTACAGGTGATTACCAGGTAAGCGATGCTCAAGGCATTTACCACTGTATTTGTTGCCATGCACCGCTGTTTGAAAACGAGCACAAATTTGATGCGGGCTGTGGCTGGCCCAGCTTCGACAGGCCGCTTGGCAGAAACTGCGTTGAAGAGCATAGCGATACCACGCACGGCATGGTGCGCACAGAAGTAGTGTGCTCTCACTGTGATGCCCACTTGGGGCATGTGTTTCCTGACGGGCCACCGGCGTCCACAGGGTTGCGTTACTGCATTAACTCGGTGTCGCTAGAGTTTCATCCTGACGAGTAAACGCTACCTCTAACCCCTTTAACGAATCGCAGCAAGGCGAGCGCCATCTGGTAGAATGGTTGCTCGCTTTTTTTATGCCCGTTTTTTGTGCTTGTAGGAGAAACTCATGCTCGGCTGGTTCCCCGGACATATGAACAAGGCCCGCCGCCAGATAAAGGATGCGCTGCCAGAAATTGACGTGGTCATTGAAGTACTCGACGCACGTCTGCCCTACTCTAGCGCCAACCCGATGCTGGCCGAGCTGACCCGCCATAAGCCAGTGCTGAAAATACTCTCCCGGGCGGACCTGGCAGACCCAGAGCGCACCGCGGAATGGGTGGCCTTTTTCGATGCCCAGGACGATACCCGGGCACTTGCGATCACCACGACCAACACGCGTGAGTTAAAAAAGATTCCCAAACTTTGCCACGAATTAGCGGGTGACGTACGTGCTGACCGCGACGTTCGGGTGATGGTAATGGGGATTCCCAACGTGGGTAAATCCACCCTAATTAATGGCTTGGCCGGGCGTAAAATTGCCAAGACCGGTAACGAACCGGCGGTCACTAAGCGCCAGCAGAAAGTGCGTATTGATGGCCGAGTAGCGCTGATCGACACCCCCGGCGTGCTGTGGCCCAAGATTGAAGACCAGGCCAGCGCCTATCGGCTGGCGGCCAGCGGCGCTATTCGCGATACCGCCATTGAGTATACCGACGTGGGTATTGTTACCAGCGCCGAGCTTGCCAAGCGCTACCCCGACGAGTTGACCGCACGTTACAAACTCAAAGCATTGCCCACGTATGAAGTGCCGGTCGATAATGACGTGGACGCCGACGGTCCGAAGAAGCCCGACTTCCTGGCGATCGCCGGATTTGATGGCCATGCCATCCTGAAAGAAATTGCCGGCAAACGGGGCGGCCTGCGCGCGGGTGGCGAGGTAGATTTACACCGTGGCGCCGAAGTGCTGCTACACGAATTGCGTGACGGTAAGCTTGGCCGTTTAACGCTGGAAACACCTGACGATATTCCGCCGCCCATTGTGCAAAACGACGAAGACAATCAGCCACTTTCCGACGCATAATGGATAAATCGACCGGCGCCGCCGCACGGCCTTTGGACACTTTTGGATAAATCACTCATGGAAACCTCTCAGCTTCAAACGCCTACTGAGCTTCAGGATACGGACTCACAAAACGCCGAGCCGTCAGCTACTGAACTCAAAAAATCTCACAAGCTCAATAACGTCTGCTACGACATCCGTGGCCCGGTCCTTGATCATGCCAAGCGGCTTGAGGATGAAGGCCAGCGGATTTTAAAGCTGAATATTGGCAACCCGGCGCCCTTTGGGTTTGAAGCACCAGAAGAGATTTTGCAGGATGTGATGCGCAACCTGCCCACGGCACAAGGCTACTGTGATTCCAAAGGCCTCTACTCGGCGCGTAAGGCGATTATGCAGGAGTGCCAGCGCAAGAAAATTCCAGGCGTTGGCATCGAAGATATTTACATCGGCAACGGCGTGTCCGAACTGATTGTGATGTGCATGCAGGCGCTATTAAACGACGGCGACGAAGTGCTGATCCCTGCCCCCGACTATCCACTATGGACGGCAGCGGCGCACCTTTCCGGCGGCCACGGCGTGCACTATAGGTGCGATGAGCATGCCGACTGGACGCCGGACATTGCCGATATCCGCGCCAAGATCACCAGCCGTACCCGCGCGATCGTGCTGATCAACCCCAACAACCCGACCGGCGCGGTTTATCCACCGGCCGTGGTGCGCGACGTATTAGCCGTGGCCAAAGAGCACAATCTGGTGGTGTTCTCTGACGAGATCTACGACAAGATTCTGTATGACGGCGTAGAACATACCGCGACCGGCGCTCTGGCCGACGATGACCAGCTAGTGATTACCATGAACGGGCTGTCGAAAAGCTACCGCTGTGCGGGCTTTCGCTCCGGCTGGATGACGATTTCTGGCACGATTGCCAAGCAGCGCGCCAAGGATTTTATCCAAGGGCTGACCATGCTGGCCTCCATGCGTCTGTGTGCCAACGTGCCTGCCCAGCACGCCATTCAGACCGCACTGGGTGGCTATCAGTCGATCAATGACCTGATCCTGCCTGGTGGCCGTTTACTGGCTCAGCGCGACATCACGGTGGAAAAACTCAACGCGATTCCTGGCGTTTCCTGTGTCACGCCCAAGGGCGCGCTCTATGCGTTTCCTCGTTTGGACCCCAAGGTCTTCAATATTCAAGATGACCAGAAGCTGGTTCTTGATTTGCTCCTTCAAGAGAAAATTCTACTGGTTCAAGGCACGGCGTTTAACTGGCCAGAACCTGATCATGTGCGCATCGTGACACTGCCCTGGGCGGATCAACTGGGCGACGCCCTGGACAGGTTCGGTAATTTCTTGTCCCGCTACCGTCAATAACGTGCGCTGTGACTTGAAACTGCCACGAAGTGTACGTATCTAAGCAAGCATTCTAGTAACGCTTTACCGTCCTCTTAGGGAGAACCTGCACCATGATGCGAATTGTGCTGTTTTTAGCCACCAACCTGGCGGTACTGCTTGTCGCCAGTATTACACTGCGCCTGTTTGGCGTTGAGGGTTATTTACGCAGCCAAGGAATCAACTTTACCAGCCTGCTGATTTTCTGCTTTATCTTCGGCATGGTCGGCTCGCTGATCTCGCTGTTTATTTCCAAGTGGATGGCGAAACGCAGTACCGGCACGGTAATTATTGAGTCCCCTTCCAATGCCACCGAGCAATGGCTTGTCGATACCGTGGCTGAACTTGCCCGCGAGGCCGGCATTAAGACGCCGGAGGTGGGCATCTTCCCCGCCCAGCAGTCAAACGCGTTTGCCACCGGCTGGAATAAAGATGACGCTTTGGTGGCGGTTTCTGCCGGGCTGTTAAACCGGATGCGCCCCGACGAAGTACGCGCAGTGCTTGCCCACGAAATTGGCCACGTCGCCAATGGCGACATGGTCACGCTGGCGCTGATTCAGGGCGTAGTGAACACCTTTGTGATGTTCTTTGCCCGTGTGGTGGCGCAGTTGGTGGATGGCTTTCTTAAAAGCCGCAGCGGCGGCGAAGGTGGCCTGGGCTTTATGGGTTACTTCGCGGTCGTGATTGTCGCAGAAATTGTGTTCGGGATTGTGGCGTCGGCTATCGTTGCCTGGTTCTCTCGCTATCGTGAATACCGTGCCGATGAGGCCGGTGCTCGGTTAGCAGGGACAGGCTCCATGGTGAATGCCCTGGCCCGCTTGAAAGCGGAAACAGAAATGCCGGACCAAATGCCCGACACCCTACGTGCCATGGCGATCACCAAAGGCCAAACACGCTCGCTGGTAGAACAACTTTTTGCCAGCCACCCGCCGTTGGATGACCGTATTCGTGCGCTAAAAGAAGCCGCTTACCGTCAATAAAAATATCCGCAACGTATTTAGTCGCAACAGGCCCGCTTAGCGGGCCTGTTCTTTTTACGCGTTAGAATAACCGTGAGACGTGAAAGCCCGCGGCACTCAACGGCGCTTCAAGATCAACCGCACTGCCCGATAACTGCACGTTCAGCGTGGTAAATTCACGGCGTAGTGGATAATTGGCTCGGCAGGTATCAAAGCCCTGCTTGATACCCTGCAAAAGCGCCTGGCGCTGCAGGCTATCGTGGTCTCGGCGCACGTCATACACCGCACGCATGCACACACGCAGTGCATCCTCGACCGGCAGTGCATCCTGCAAATGCAATGACGCCAATGCTGGCAGCGGGCAGATATCGGCAAACGCGTCATGGTTGGGAGTACCAAGATGGCTGGCTAACGCCTGCTGAATCATCCAGGTACCGCGCAGCTTGCCGTCCAGGCTGTGCCCAGCAATATGCGGCGTGGCAAGTGCCACCAGGTCGCGCAGCCCTGCGTCAATGTCTGGCTCGCTCTCCCACACGTCCAGCACGGCGGTAATATCGCCTTTACCCGCTAACCGACCACGCAGCGCCAACCCATCAACACAGTCGCCCCGCCCGGCGTTTAGCAATACCGTGCCAGGCGCTAATTCATTGATGCGCTGAGCATTCAGCAGCTGATACGTGGCGTGCGGCCCATCTGACACCAGCGGCGTGTGCAGGCAGAGAATATCGCAACGATCGATCAGCGTATCCAGCGCCTCAAAGCCCTGCTCGCCCTCCTGCCCTGCTCTGGGTGGGTCACAGGCAAGTGTGTTGACGCCCAGCGCATTAAGGCGGGCAAGCAAGCGGCTGCCTACATTGCCGACGCCCACAATGCCCACCGTTTTTGAGAGCAGCGACCAGCCATCGCGCTCAGCCAGCGTTAGCAAGCTGCTGAGCACATAGTCCACCACCGCTTCAGCGTTGCAACCAGGCGCGCTTGCAAAGGTAATACCGCGCTCAGCCAGGGCGGCGTGATCAATATGGTCGGTGCCAATCGTACAGGTACCGACAAAGCGTACAGCGCTGTCTGCCAATAGCGCGGCAGTGACCTGGGTGATGGAGCGCACAATCAGCGCATCCGCGTCCTTGACGTGCGCCGCGCTTATTTCACGCCCTGGCAGATGGGTGATTGAGCCAAAATCACCAAAGCAGCGTTCGGCGGCGGGTATATTGGCATCTAAAGTCAGCTTCACAACGTGATCCTTTTAGTCCGCAGGACAGGCAAGCCTCTCCACAGAAAAACGCTTCATAAGCAAAGATAGGCGTTTGCGATAACGCGCTTTACAATACCGTCCGCCGCATCAAATTGGAAAAGAGTATTCAGGACAAGGAGTGCCTAATGGGTAAGCCAGTGTCAAGAACAACCGTGGGAGTAAGCTTGTGATCGTAAGGTGGGAAACCGACCACGACTATGTGCTGGTTCATATTCACCAGGATATGTTTGGCGACTGGATTTTTAGTCGCGCCTGGGGGCAAATCGGCACGCAGTTTGGCGGCTTAAAACATCAACTGGCCGACACGCTTGAGCAGGCTCAGATGTGGCTGGAAGATGAGACGACCATTCAAAAGTCACGCGGGTTTCATAAAGTACTGGACGTTGATGACCATACTCCAGAAGGCCAGGAAGCGATGCGCCAGCTTTCGCTGCTTGATCTGCTTTAAGCGCCCCCAGTAAGTCATCACTCACCCAGAAAACGCCGCCCGTTGCGAACATAACGCCCTTTTGGCGGCGCTTCATCAGGTTGCATCAGGCGTGTTAGCGCGTGCTCACTTAGCCAGCCGCGCTGACGCAACCAAGCGCTTAAGCGTTCTACCTCAAAACCGCGTATCAGCTCATGCCCCTGGCTATCCGCCACAACCGGAATAAGCTCGCCATAGCGCGCTAGTAACTCCGGACAATCACTGATTTCAATGCGTTGCAGCGCCACCGGTTGATTAGCAAGCGCTGCCAGCAGGCCTTCCAGCTGGGCGCACAGATGGCAACCCAGCGTGGTGTAGAGCGTAAGCGAGATCACCGCTGCAAGCCCTTACGCCCTAGCTGCGGTGACGCAGCAGGAACACGTGATGCATATTGGTGCGCCGCTGAAAGTCAGGGTCGAAGGTACGCGAGGTAATCTCCTCCACCGCATAACGCTCGCTAAGTGCATCATCAAGCTTGAAGCGACGCTGATTATTCGAGAATACCAGCGTTCCGCCAGGCGCGAGGCGCGCCATGGCAAGTTCGACCAACCGTGGGTGGTCGCGCTGTACGTCGAGCGTATCGCGCATTTTTTTCGAGTTGGAGAACGTCGGCGGATCCATAAAGATCAGGTCAAACTCGGCGTTAGCGGTTTCCAGCCAGCGGAAACAGTCATCACGCACCACGCGATGCAGGCGCAGGTCGAGTTCGTTCAGCGTAAAGTTGTCTTTTGCCCACTCAAGGTAGGTATTGGACATATCCACGCTAACGCTGTCGCTGGCGCCGCCCAGCGCGGCTTGCACCGTGGCCGTGGCGGTATAGCAAAACAGGTTTAAGAAGCGCTTGCCGCTGGCCATTTCACCCAACATGCGGCGCACTGGCCTGTGGTCCAGGAACAGCCCGGTATCCAGGTAGTCACGCAGGTTAACCCACAACCGCGCATCGCCTTCGCGCACGTCAAAACGCTCGCCACTGGCATCACGCTTCTGGTACTGGGCGGTGCCGGTTTGCCGCTCACGACGCTTGATATACACCTTGCTGGAGTCAACGCCCAACGCATCAGGCAACACTTCCAAGGCGTCAAACAGGCGTTTTTGTGCCTGAGCCGGGTTGATCGAGCTCGGTGCGGCGTACTCTTGAACGTGTACACGGTCACCATAGCGGTCAATCGCCAGCGCAAACTCAGGCATGTCGGCATCATAGAGCCGGTAGCAGGTTTCACCGCTCTGCTTTAACCATTTTTTGAGGCGCTTCTGGTTTTTAACCAGACGATTGGCAAACATCTGGGCGTTTTCGGACACCGCACGCGACGCTTGCTGTGGAGAAGCTTGCGTAGCAGCAGGCGCTTGATCGGCAGACTGCCCTTCTGCCTGGGCATCATTATTGGCCGTTGACGTGCCGATATCCATCAGCAGCAGCTTGGCATCCAGCGCACCATTTTTTAACGCATACTGCTTGTGCGCGCGCAGCCCCAAACGGTGGCCCAGGTCGGGGTTGCCGGTAAACATTGCCAGCGTCCAACCTGGAAACAGTGCCTTGGCTTTTTCGCCCAACTGGGCGTAAAGGCGCACCAGTTCGGGAAGTTCCCCCAACCGCTCGCCGTACGGCGGGTTGGTGATCAACAGCCCGCTTGTTGCCGTGAGCGTCTCGGGCCGGGTTAGCTGGGCAAGACTTTGCCCGTGCAGGGTAATCAGCGCTGGAATGCCTGCACGCATCGCGTTGGTTTTCGCCGCAGAAAGCGCGGCTGGGCTTTGGTCAAAGCCCAGCAGCTGCGTTTTACACCGCTTACGGCCAATAGACGCACGCGCTTCGGCCTCGCGCTTTTGCTCAAGCCAGAGCGCTTCATCGTGCCCAGCCCAGCCCTTGAAGCCAAAGCGTTCGCGGTCTAGGTTAGGCGCCTGGTCGGCGGCCATTAGCGCCGCTTCAATCAGCAGCGTGCCCGCGCCACACAGTGGGTCGATCAACGGCTCGCCAGCCTTGGCTCGCTCGGGCCAGCCCGCGCGTATGAGCAGCGCGGCCGCCAGGTTCTCTTTCAGCGGTGCATGGCCTACATCGCGACGATAGCCGCGGCGATGAAGACTCTCACCCGAAAGGTCGATACCAATCGTGAGATTCGCCCGGTGCAAATGTGCGTACAGGCGCAAGTCGGGCGTTTTAGTATCAATCGATGGCCGCTCTTGCCCGGCAAGCTGCAACGAATCTACCACGCCGTCTTTCACCGTTTGCGCGCCAAAGCGGGTATGACGAATGTGGTCGCTGCGGCCATGAAAATCTACGGCCAGGGTTTTGCCCACAGCCAAATGCTGGGTCCAGGCAATGTGGGCAACGACATCGCGTAACTGCTCGGGCGTTTCAATCATCGGCTCGCGAACGAGCTGCAGAATGACCCGGTTGGCAAGCCGAGACCACAAACATACACGGTAGGCGATGGCTTGGCTGGCGGTGAAGTACACGCCTGCCACCGTGGTCTTTCCAGGCGTCGCGCCTAGCGCTGCCAGCTCATCGGCCAGCAGGCCTTCAATGCCTTTCGGGCAGGTCGCCAACAGGTTCAAGGGGGCGTTTTGACTCGTTTCGGTCATAGTCATGGCAGCGCGTAACCGCGCGATATTCCTATATATGGCAAATGTATTTACATCTTATGACAATTTGGGGGTCGACAAGTGCCCCCATCTTGATCTAAGAATAAGAGAGTAGCTACTAAAAACGCATGCGTTGCTTGTCCAGGCCATTTATGACCTATGGCTTGTTTGGGGCGCCGCTTGGTCGGTTCAGCACGTGAGTGCTAGACAAAAGTACCATGCTGGCTGCCTGCTCTTGAGGTTAGCTCTCGAAATAGGAGCCTGACGCCACTAAGGCATAGTGCACTATTTCTTATTAAAGGCTTTCATGAAAAGAGGTTAGCCAATGAAACGACAAAAACGTGACCGCTTCCAGCGGGCTTATGTTCACGGGTACAAAGCAGGTGTTATCGGCCGCTCCCGTGATGAATGTCCCAGTCAAGATGTTAATTTACGTGAGTACTGGATGAGCGGTTGGCGTGAAGGTCGCGGAGACCAATGGGACGGTATGACCGGCGTTTCCGGTATCCACAAAAACCCCATGGTCATGACCTAACCGGTTATAACTTCCTTAATCTACATTTTGGAACATGGAGCCCGCTTAAAAGCGGGCTTTTTAGCCTCAAAACCACGCGAATTACTGCGTTTTTAGCGCACTGGCACATTCGTTCACAAGCGCTGGGCCTTGGTAAATTAGGCCTGAATAGAGCTGAACCAAATCAGCACCCGCCGCAATTTTGGCTTTTGCGGTTTCACCGCTATCAATCCCGCCAACGCCAATAATCGGTAGCGTTGGCAGATGCTGACGCAGCAGACGAATAATCACGTTAGAGGGTTCAAAAACGGGTTTTCCCGATAGCCCTCCCGCCTCTTCCGCCTGAGGGTCACTCTTGACCGCTTCACGGGAAACGGTCGTGTTGGTCGCGATGACGCCGTCCAGTTCATTGCGAGCAATACTACCGGCCACGAGCGCGACTTCCTCTTCGCTCATATCCGGGGCAATTTTAATCAGTAGCGGTACCTTGCGGTTTGCTTCAGCATCCAGCAACCGGCTACGCTCACGAATTGGCCCTAATAGCGCATCCAGCTGCTCACCAAACTGCAGCGTACGCAGCCCCGGCGTATTGGGTGAAGAAATATTCACAGTAATATAATCAGCGACCGGGTGAACGGCATTCAGGCAGGCTACATAGTCCTCCAGGGCATTTTCAACCGAGGTGGTCAGATTTTTGCCAATATTAATGCCCACCACGCCTTGATAGCGGCGCTTTTTCACCTGCTCAATTAAGTGTTCGACCCCTTTGTTATTAAACCCAAAACGGTTAATGATGGCGTCATGGCTCGCCAAACGGAACAAGCGCGGCTTGGCGTTACCCGGCTGTGCCTTGGGCGTCACCGTGCCCACTTCAACAAAGCCGAAGCCCAGCGCGCCGAGCGCATCCAGGTGATCGGCATTTTTATCAAGCCCCGCAGCAAGCCCCACGCGGTTGGCAAAGCGCAACCCCATCAGCTCAACAGGATCCTCGATTGGCTTGCCCACCCAAGGGCGAATACCGCCCACGCGTTGTAATGCGTCTAACGCCCCCAGCGCCAACCCGTGTGAGGTTTCGGGGTCAATACGAAAGAACAGCGAACGCGCGAGTGAATACATCGACAGAGTCTCTCCGGGAGAATGGGCGGCGCAGAGTATAGCGCATCCTGCCCTTTTAGCGCACCGCGCTCGCGCTTAACCAGAAGCTACGCACAAAAAAAAACCGTGCCTGAGTTACCTCAGGCACGGTTACTTCTTACAGCAAGTATGCGTTGTGCTAGCGCACGCTTAGGCGGTTATGCCTCGCTATCGCTTTCTGCAAGGTCCACCAGTTCGCGTACGGCGACGGCAAACAGCGCAAACCCACCTTCACTACCGCTACGCACCTCATCAATCAAACGGCACCAGCGGCGGTGCAGGTCAGCATGCTGCTCAAGCCACTGGTCCACACGCTCCTGAGTATCGCGGCTACCGGCTTCCAACTTCAGTACGCTGGTGGTTAAGGCCAACTGCTGGCGGTCGATATCATCCCGGAACGTTTCCCGGGCCTGCACCTGCCATGCGTCACGTACTCCCAGCTGCGTTACCTGCTGGCTCATCCAGGGAAGTTCCAAACGGCTGCCAATTTCGTAAAACACTTCGGCGACGCGCTGGGGCTTCTCATTGGTAACCCGTGCCGCCTGAATGATCCCCAACCCGGCATACAGGCTAGGCGCGGCGGCAACGGTAGATGCCAGCGCTTCCGGCACGCCCGCGTCCTGCAGCTCATCCCGACGCTGGCGCCAGGCATCAAGCTCTTCGCCGCTTAACAGTTCGCCCATCTCTTCTTGCAACTGCGCCAACCGAGGCGCGAAGTACTCAATGGCATCCTGAGTCGAAAGCCCCATGTGCTGGCGCAGGAACCAGCGTGTCGAGCGGCGGATCAGGCGCATCAGGTCCAGCATCATGGAGTGCTGCACGTCGCTGGGGATCTGGTTATCCAGGTCTTCAATCTGTGCCCAAAGTGACAGCAGGTTGAAGCTATCCCGAGCGATGACATAGTTACGTGCAATATCTGCCCGACCGGCGCCAGTAGAGTCGCGTAGCCGACGGACAAACACGACCCCCATGTGATCAACCAGATCATTCGCGACTTGCGTTGCCACAATTTCACGCTTCAGGCGGTGTTCATACATCTCGGTCTGGTAGCGCTCTGTCAGCACAGACGGGAACAGACGCTCAAGATGGCGATGGATATACGTATCATCGGGCACATCGGAGGTGATCAGGTCGTCTTTTAGCGTGCTCTTGGCGTAGGAAATCAGTACCGACAGCTCCGGCAAGCGCATGCCCTGCTGATTGGCGGCACGCTCTTTTAAGGTCTCATCGGTGGGCAGGAACTCAAGCTCACGATCAATCTGCCCGGCAGACTCCAGCTCGCTGATAAAGCGGCGGTACGGCCCGATGCCTTGGCATGACAGTATCTCGGAGAGGTCCAGCGCCTGAGCCTGACGGTAGTTATCAAGAATCACCAGGTCGGCAACTTCATCGGTCATTTCTGCCAGCAGGTCGTTGCGCTGCTTGTCGGTCATGTCGCCGCGCTTCACCGCATCATCGATCAATATTTTGATATTGACCTCGTGGTCAGAGCAGTTAACGCCACCTGCGTTATCAATAAAGTCAGTGTAAACGCGCACACCTTTGGCCGCGGCTTCCATTCGGCCACGTTGAGTCATCCCCAGGTTGCCGCCTTCGCCCACTACGCGGCAGTTAAGGTCTTCGCCATTAATGCGCAGCGCATCGTTAGCTTTATCGCCGACATCGGCATCGGTTTCATCCGAGCCTTTCACGTAGGTGCCGATACCGCCGTTCCAAACCAGGTCGACCTTTGACTGGAGCATGGCGCGAATCAACTCATTCGGCGACAGGTGCTCTTCCTGAATACCAAAGACCTGCTGCATTTCCGGGGTAATCGCGATGGACTTGGCGCTGCGGTTAAAGACACCTCCGCCCTGCGAAATCAGCTCAGCACTGTAATCCTCCCAACTGGAGCGCGGCAGGTTAAATAGCCTTGTACGCTCGGCAAAGGCCGCATCAGCCTCAGGGTTGGGGTCGACAAAGATATGCAGATGGTTGAACGCACCCACCAGCTGAATCTTGTCGGAAAGCAGCATGCCGTTACCAAATACGTCGCCCGCCATATCACCAATACCAACGACGCTAAACAGATCCCGCTGGGTATCTACGCCGAGGTTTTTAAAGTGACGTTTAACCGACTGCCAGGCACCACGCGCGGTAATGCCCATTTTCTTATGGTCATATCCGTTCGCCCCGCCGGAGGCAAACGCATCCCCTAGCCAGTGGCCATACTCGATAGAGATTTCGTTGGCGATATCCGAGAATGTTGCCGTTCCTTTATCGGCGGCAACCACCATGTAGACATCGTCTTCGTCGTGGCGCACCACGTTTTTAGGCGGAACAACGTCGCTGCCATCCAGATTATCGGTCACATCTAACAGCGCACGGATAAAGGTTTTATAGCAAGCAATGCCTTCGTTCTGCTTCGTTTCGCGGTCAGCATTTTCAGGCATGCGCTTACATACAAAACCACCCTTGGCGCCTACCGGCACGATCACCGCGTTTTTGACTTGCTGCGCTTTTACCAGCCCCAGCACTTCGGTACGGAAATCTTCATGGCGGTCAGACCAGCGCAAACCACCGCGGGCTACTTTGCCACCGCGCAGGTGGACACCTTCCACGCGTGGCGAGCAGACAAAAATCTCGAACATCGGCCGTGGCTTGGGCATTCCGGTGACTTTGGAAGGCTCAAGCTTAAAGGCGATGTAGTCTTTAAAGCGGCCGTCTTCAGCACGCTGGTAGTAGTTGGTGCGCAGTGTTGCTTGAATAAGCTCCATAAAACGACGTAACAATTGGTCGTCGTTTAGGCTGGCAACGGCTTCCAACTGCTCATTAAGCCGTGTGATGCACTCGTCGGTATCGTGTGAGTCCAGCGCAGGATCAAAGCGCAGACGGAACATTTCCACCAGTAACTGAGTAATGGCCGGGTAGTTGGCCAAGGTCGCGGCAATGTAGTTTTGAGACATGCCAAAGCGGATTTGCTTGAGATAACGTGCGTATCCACGCAGCATGGCGACTTCGCGCCAGTCCAGCCCTGCCGCAATAATCAGCCGGTTAAAGGCATCGTTATCCGCTTCGCCCGTCCAAATACGTTTAAACGCTTCACTGAAGGTTTCGCGCATTTCACCCAGGCTGACATCTTTATTACCGTGCTCAAGCTCAAAGTCGTGAATCCAGTAATGCTGCTGCGGCGCACTAATGTCGTAGGGGCGCTCACTAATAACCCGAAGCCCCAGGTTCTCCATCATGGGCAACACATCAGACAGCGGGATCGGCGAACCACGATGGAAAAGCTTCAGGTTTACGCCACTGCCCTGCTCTTCCAGCGGCCGATAAAGCGACAGCGACAGCGCCTCACCGTTATCCAGTGCCAGCAAGTGCTGTATATCGAATACTGCGGTGCGCGCATTGAAGTCTTCGCGATAGCTTGCCGAGAAGGCGCTTTGGAACTGCTCCATCTGATGATTGGCGCGCTCTTCTCCAAAACCCTCAATCATCGCGGCCATCAGCTCGTCGCGCCAGCTGCGTGCCAGGCGGGCGACCTTGCTTTCCAGGCGTTTAAGGTCGTACTGGCTGGGTGCATCGCCGTTAAAGCGTAGAATCAGTTGAATACGCGCCAGAACCGACTCTGACAAGTAGGTATTAAAATCGCCAAAGTGCGCGTCAAGCTCGTCACACAACAGGTTTTGAATGCGTTGACGCAAATCGGTTGAAAACACATCGCGAGGCACAAACACCAGGCACGAGTAGAACTTGCCACTAACATCGGCACGGATAAACAGGCGTACCTGACGGCGTTCCCGAATATCAAGAATGCCCAGCGCCGTATGCGCTAGTGAATCCGTACTGATCTGGAACAGGTCATCGCGGGGATAAACTTCAAGCACCTGTAGAAGCTGCTTACCGTTATGCCCTTGGGGGTTAAACCCGGCGATATCCGAGACAGCTTTTAGTTTACGGCGCAGTAGCGGAATATTGCGCGGCGACTCGTTGTACACCGTCGAGGTGAACAAACCAAAGAAACGACGCTCGCCGATCACATTGCCGTCGTCGTCGTAGCGGTCGACGGTAATGTAGTCTGGGTAGGTCGGGCGGTGTACCCGCGAGTGGTGGGCGCTTTTGGCAAACGAGAGTAATTGGGGCACCAGTTCATAGTTGCCGTACTCGTCAATGCCCTCTTCGGCACGAATGCGCTCATCGTAGCGTGGATCGTCCAGGCGGAAGACCCCAAGCACGCTATTCGGGTCGCGCTGCAGCTCATCGCCTTCCAACAGGTATTCGTCATATCCCAGGAAAGTGAAGTTATCTTTAACCAACCATTCTAAAAAGGCGATGGCCTCTTCATGATCGTCCGGATCAATTTGCGGGGGGCAGTTCTTTTCAAGCTCCTGGATCGCAGCGGTGATCTGACGGGTAATCGCGTCGTAGTCATCAACCGCGGTACGTACATCACGCAGTACTTGATAGAGCTTTTTCTCGATATTCGACAGCGCGTCAGGATCCGTATGACGATCAACCTCGATAACGATGAGCGACTCACGCGCCTCTGGGGCGTTGGCATCACGAGGTGAGGTCAGCGTTTGCAGTTGATTCTGCTCATTGCGGGCCACAGCAAATACGGAATTTTGGATCGCATGGACGGTAAGCCCTTGGCGATTCAGTTCAATGCGTATCGAGTCGACCAAAAAAGGCATGTCTTCATGCAGTACCGCCACAAAGGTATGCGTCGACTGCCAACCATGCTCTTCAAAGTCAGGGTTGAAAACGCGCACTTTAGGGCGCTTCGCATCGTGGTGCTGTAGAAACTGCCAAATGGATAATGTGGCGCCGTAAAGATCGTCCAAACGGCGATCAACAAGATCCTCTAACGGCACGCTCGCGTAAAAACGTCGTGCAAACGTCTCTATCGCCGTTGCTCGCTCCGGTTCCAGCCGCGCTTCCAAGCGCTCAAATAGCTGCTTCAAAAGGTCTTGCCGACTCTCTTCACTCGCAACGTATTGCATCCATCACCTCGACTGCCGGGGCCACACTTGGCCAAAAAACGTGGAACGATAGGCCTTTAGGCCAATATAACGACTAGCTTACGCCACCCAGGATCATCACTCTATCCATCTGACATGTTCTTCATGGTGTATACCTCTTTCGCATTATGCGCCCTATTGACCATTCTTGCGCCGCGTGAGCCATACGCCACATTCACAATGGTCGGTGAATGGAAACTGGTCAAATAGGGCAAAGCGTTCTATCTGGTGCGTTTTGGTGAGCAGCGCCAGATTCTCGGCAAGTGTTGCCGGGTTGCATGAAATATAGACGATCTGATCGTATTCACTGATTTGCTGACAGCTCTGCGCATCCAACCCAGCGCGGGGCGGGTCAACCAACACCGTGGAGAAGCGATATTCGTCCAATGCCATTTCAGCCACGCGCCGCCCGCCTTTTTCGCCTTTAAGCGCCAGCGCAAACTCTTCGGCTGACATACGGGCTACATGGACATTGGTGACTTTGTTGGCTTCAAGGTTGACGTTAGCGCTGGCGACCGACGTGCGCGAAATTTCAGTGGCCAGTACGCGCCGAAAATTATCAGCCAAGGCAATAGTGAAGTTACCGTTGCCACAGTAAAGCTCGACCAGGTCTTCATCCTGACGTCCGGCAGTCACTTCCCGCGCCCAGCTCAGCATCGTTTGGCAGATATGCGCATTGGGCTGGGTAAAGCTGTTTTCGACCTGCTGATAGTCAAGCGGGCGCCCATCAACCGTTAAACGCTCCCACACGTGGTCACGGGTAAGCACCAGGCGCTGCTTGCGTGAGCGCCCAATGATAATAATGCCAAGCTCAGCTTCCAAGGCGCGTGCTTCTTGCTCCCAAGCGTCACCTAGCGGGCGGTGGTAAATCAGCGTTACCAGCGCCTCGCCTGACAGCGTGGTGAGAAACTCCACCTGAAATAGACGCCGACGCAGTTCGTCACTGGCCAGAAACGCCTCGCGTAGACGCGGCATTAGCGCATTGATGGACTCGCTTGCAACGTCAAACTGATCAAGCCGCACGACCTGCTTGTTTTTAGGGTCGGCTGGGTCGACCTCAAACATGGCGTAGTAAAGATCATCGCCTTCATGCCAGATACGAAACTCACAGCGCTGGCGATAGTGACTGGGCGGTGAGGCAAAGACCTCAAGTGCGGGCGGATTAAACACCGCAAAAGTGCTTTCCAGGTAAGCACGCTTCTCGGCAAGCTGCTCGTCATAACGTTCGGGTTGTATCACGGGGATAGCCAAGTCGGCGCCTCTTTTTTCATAAACGGTATTAATATCAATGCTAATAACAGTCGTGTCGGCTCAGGCTGAAAATACGCGCCCTAAGCGCTTAACGCCAACCGGCCAGGAACAGAAAATCCAAACTGCGCAAAGCCTGGGCTTAGCGCATCGGCAGAAGCCGTGGTAAAAAATCGGCCATCTTGCCCTTTTTTTAACGGCGGCGCGATCTGGCCGACGCGCCGAGCGATCGCATCACCGGAGTCAATCCAATTCACGGGTGTGGGGGCGAGTGCTTCAAGCCAGGGCTTTAACAGGGGGAAATGCGTACAGCCCAGCACAACGGTATCCACTGGTGGCTGAGTGCTCGACGTTTGCCAAAGCGGCGCCAGGGCTTGCTGAAGCCGTTGGCGGTCTGGCTGGCCGCCGCCAAGTAGCGCCTCGGCTTCCAGCACCAGCGCATCGGCGGCTACCCGGGTGATGAGGCAGTCGCTGGCAAAGTTTTCAATCAACTTTTGCGTGTAGGGCCTACCCACAGTAGCGCGAGTAGCCAGTAGGCCAATATGGCGTGTTTGGCTAATGGCGGCGGCGGGTTTAATGGCGGGTACCGTGCCGACCACAGGGATCGTCAGGGCGTTGCGCAAACCATCCAGCGCGAGTGTGCTGGCCGTATTGCAGGCAACGACCAGCACGCTTGGCTGGCAGGCCTGAACGGCGGCCTGGCAAACCGACACGATACGCGCTGAAAGCGTTACGTCATCACGTAGCCCATAAGGCATCCACGCGTTATCGCAGGCGTAGCACATCGCCGTATCAGGATAATACTGACGCAGTGACCGGGCGACCGAAAGCCCGCCCACGCCTGAGTCAAAAATCAGCACGGGGCCCGCCATTACTGCCCCTTTGCCGTTTGCTTTGATAAGTACACCTGCTTCTCCATCAGCCGCTCATTCACGGGGCGCTAGTTTAACACGCCCCGCTGGCAGCCAAAGGAACGCTCTGCTGATTAGATCGCGGGTATGTCCGCGCCGCGTAGTTCAGCGTAAAGCTCTGGGTAAGCCTGTTGCAGGCGCTCAAGCTCCTGCTCAGCGCCTTCTGGTAGCGCGTGCAGCAGCTCTTGCATATCTTCCTCACTAAAATATTGATCAATAAGAGGGAAAAGACCTTCTCGCTCCTGGCGTAGATACGCCCTATGCGCCTCAAGGTAAGCTTTTAAATCCTCGGCAAAACGATCCATCGGCAGGATGTTGTCCATCAGAATCGTATCGATGTTGTCGGACAAACGTTGAAGGCGCGGCTTAAGCTCAAGATAATCGCTGGTCATTTTCTCCATTAATTCCAGGTGCTCGGGCGCTTGGGTTTCCAAACGATCAACGCATATACGCTCTAACGGTGCCGCGAAACCTTCCATGTAAGACAAAATGTAATCCACGACTTCACGCATCAGCTGGAAATTGGGCCGCTCACCCTGAGCCAGGGTCTTTTGTTTAAGCTGCAAGACATGAAGCATTCGTGCCATGTTGGCATGATCTAGACGCAGTTGGTTTAACATCGTGCCGTCTCCTTTGTGGTGTCATGCCTCCCGCCTTAACTCTGAAGTGGCGTTGGGCACGCAATCATAAGCGGGTATTACTACACTACGCCTATGGGCGATGGCTAAGCGCTATCGTCATGTAGGTACCGCTACGTATTATGGTTAGATGTCACCATGCGCTTAAGGCGCCACCCTGACAAGCATATCGTTTGTATCAGTTTTTATGGAAGCTATGCAAAAGGTAGTCGGGCAATACGCCATTTGCCATACGTTCTTATGATTACCTCATTACTCAACGTCTCGATTTACAACGGAAGTTTACATGGATCTTTTCGACTCTCAGCGTGCAACACCCAGCGATGACGCGCCGTTGGCGTATCGGATGCGCCCGCAGACGCTTGATGACTACGTCGGCCAGCAAGCGTTGGTGGGTCACGACAAGCCGCTTCGTCGCATGGCCGAAGCAGGCCTGGTACGCTCAATGATTTTGTGGGGGCCTCCAGGCGTTGGCAAAACAACGCTGGCCGAGCTACTCGCGCGCGCATCCAGCGCACATCTGGAGCATTTAAGCGCGGTGATGGCAGGCGTTAAAGAGATACGCGCCGTGGTTGAGCGCGCCCAGCAGCATGCCTCACCGGTGATTCTGTTTCTGGATGAGATCCATCGCTTAAACAAGAGCCAGCAGGATGCCTTGCTGCCTCACGTAGAGTCGGGGCTGCTAACCCTGATTGGCGCCACCACGGAGAACCCCTCCTTCGAGGTCAACTCTGCCCTGCTATCTCGCGCTCGAGTTTACGTTTTGAAGGCACTCTCGCAAGAGGAGCTGATAGCCGTCATGCGCCAAGCGCTGACTGACGAGCAGCGCGGCCTTGGCAAACGTGCGATTGTTGTGGAGGACGATGTGCTTGCTGCCCTGGCGCACGCAAGTGCGGGCGATGCCCGGCGCGCATTGGGACTTTTAGAAACCGCTTGTGACTTTACCCAGCCAGAGAATGGCCAAGAGGTGCTTCACATGTCGGTATTGGCAGATGTTATTGGCCATCAGGCAAGCGCATTTGATAAGCAGGGCGACGCTTATTACGACCTGCTCTCAGCGATTCATAAATCCATACGCTCTTCACGCCCTGACGCAGCGTTACTTTATATGGCGCGCTTTATTCAGGGCGGCGGTGATCCTTTGGATGTGGTTCGTAGGCTTAGCGCCATTGCGTCAGAAGATGTTGGTAATGCCGACCCACGTGCGCTTCCGTTGGTGATAGCGGCCTGGGACGCCTACCTTCGTTTGGGGGACTACGAAGGCCAGCGTGCCATTGCCCATGCAGCCATCCATTTGGCCGTGGCACCCAAAAGCAACCGAATTGACCGCGCCTGGAGCGCTGCAAAACAGTACGCGCGTCAGCAGCCTCAAATAGAGGTACCCACTTATTTACGCAATGCGCCCACCAGGCTTATGGAGCAGCTAGGCCATGGCGAAGGCTACCGCTACGCGCATAACGAGCCTGATGGCTATCCTGCGGGTAGCGCTCACGACTGCTGGCCAGAGGATTTGCCCAAAGCACGCTTTTTTGAGCCTAGCCAGTTTGGCCAGGAGAAGCGCTTCGGCGAGATAATGGCCTGGCGGGAAAATCGTGACCAGGAAGCAGATCAGGCGCCCTAAGGCGCCTGATCAATCACGGGTAAACCGCCGACGTTTTAGAGCTCTTCACGAATAACGTCGGTGCCTTCCGGAATTTCGAAGTTAAACAGGCCACGGTCAATAGAGCCGTTCTGGGTGATATCGCTAAACCGAATAAGCGTTTTTTGACCAGTACTGTCCATCATCCAAAGCTCAGTGAGCGTGTCATTGTCAAACACCATGCTCAACTCTTCAAACAGCGTGTCTGCCGAGCTTGGGATCAGCGTGAACACATCTTCACCGCTCTCCTGCTCATACACCACATCATAACTTGCCGTCAGGTCATTGATACTGCCAGAGAGTAAAAGCGCAGGCGTGTGCGTTACGCGGTCATCCATCGGCTGAACCGTTACCTGCTCAAGGTCCGGATCGTAAAGATAAACATCGTTGCCGTCGGACACGACGACCTGCGTATAAGGCGCTTCGACTTCCCAACGCAACATGCCTGGGCGTGAGAGCCACATTTCGCCACGCGCACTTTGCAAACGCTGGCCACTACCATCAAGAATCTGCTGCTCAAAGGTCGCCTGATAGCTTTCCAGGGGCTCCAGGCGCTCGGTTAAACGCTCAGCGGCATCATTGGCCCATGCAGCGGGGGTAGCAAACGTCAATCCAAGAGCGGCCGCGGCCAATGACAAGGGTGAAGAAAGCAGAGTTTGCGTGTCGCGCATAGTGTTCTCCCTGGGCATACGTTGTCGAGTTGAATAGACCTACGCTGCCGGATTGAAGCTGATAAAAGTAGTACAAATGAACCAGTACTGATAAACCAATGCTGAGGACTTTCAACAACGTCCATGTGATTCTTCAGACGCGAAACGCGCCACGGGGTTTCATCCGCGGCGCGATTTTCACGCTTCTTGCATGATTACTAAATGCACGATTACTAAATGCAGAATTACTAATTGCGGCATTAATGCCCCACCGGCGGTGGCGCTAATACTTCGCGGGCGCCGTTGCTGCCCATGGCAGAAACGATCTGTGCCGCCTCCATGGCATCGACCAGGCGCGCGGCTCGGTTGTAACCAATCTTAAAGCGCCGCTGTACCGCAGAAATCGAGGCTTTTTTGGTTTCGGTCACAAACTGAACCGCTTCATCATACAGTGCGTCCTGTTCAGCATCGTCGCCGTCACTGCCTTCTGCCTCAAGCCCTGTTAGCGCATCCGCCGAGACGCCGCCCGACAAAATTTCCTCAATGTATTCAGGGGTGCCGCGGCGCTTCCAATCCTCAACCACACGGTGCACTTCGTCATCATCAACAAACGCGCCATGCACTCGATTAGGCGGACCGGAGCCCGCAGGCAAATACAGCATGTCGCCATGACCCAGCAGGCTTTCAGCGCCGCCCTGGTCCAAAATCGTACGAGAATCGATCCGTGAAGAGACCTGAAATGCCATGCGCGAAGGAATATTCGCCTTGATCAAGCCCGTTACCACGTCCACCGAGGGGCGCTGGGTGGCCAGGATCAGGTGAATACCGGCTGCCCGCGCTTTTTGCGCCAGGCGGGCAATCAGCTCTTCCACCTTTTTGCCGACGATCATAAACATGTCGGCAAATTCATCGATGACCACCACGATATAGGGCAGCTTCTCAAGCACTGGGGGCGTTTGGTGCATTTCCCAGGGTTGCGGCTCCCAAAGCGGGTCGGCTACCTGAGCACCTGCGCGCTCGGCTTCATCCAACCGGCCGTTAAAGCCGGCAATATTACGCACACCCATGGCCGCCATCAGCTTATAGCGGCGCTCCATTTCAGCGACACACCAACGTAGGCTATTGGCGGCCTCTTTCATATCGGTCACGACCGGCGCCAGCAGGTGCGGGATACCATCGTAGACCGAAAGCTCCAGCATCTTAGGGTCCACCATGATGAGCTTAAGCTCATCTGGCGTGGCTTTCAGCAGCATCGAAATCAGCATTGCGTTAACGCCCACCGATTTACCTGAACCGGTGGTGCCCGCCACCAACAGGTGGGGCATCTTGCCGAGGTTGGCAATCACAGGCCCGCCACCGATATCCTGGCCAAGCGCCATGGTCAGCGGTGAGGTTTCCTGCTGGTAGCGCTCGGAGTCGATGACTTCACGCAGACGAATCATTGCCCGATGCGGGTTGGGAATCTCGATCCCAACGGTAGGCCGCCCAGGAATCACCTCAACCACGCGCACGCTTTTTACCATTAGCGAGCGGGCCAGGTCTTTGGAAAGATTGCTGATTTTGGACGCTTTCACCCCTGCCGCTGGCCTGATTTCAAATCGCGTGATGACGGGGCCAGGCCATGTATCGACTACTTCTGCTTTTACGCCATATTCACGCAGCCGAACTTCCAGCAGCTCTGCCATATCGGCCAGCTGTTCGTCTGTGTAGTTCGGCTGATGCGGCTCAGCGGGCGTTAGTAGTTGAAGGCTGGGCACATCGCCTTCCGGTTCTGGCAATGTCTCAAAAGCAGGCCGCTGATTTTGCAGGTGCTCAACCGTCCAGAGCGTCGGCCCGCTGTCGGCTTCATTGACCACGTTATCCGCAGAGAAGGTCGGCTCATGGCGTGCAGTGTTGGTGGGCAAAGACGTAGGGCTAAGCAAAGGCTCATCTTCATCCTCTTCCCATACCGGCTCAGGAACGACTTCAGGCACCCGCTCACGGCGGGGCTCAGTATATGAAGGCGTAGCGGCAAGTGAAGGCTCACTTTGAGGCGCCGCCTCAGGCTGATCAAACGCGCTTAGCCTGGGCTCAGGGCGCAGAGGCGTGTCTTCCTGAACCGCCTGCTCTTGCTCATCCCAGCCATCGTGCTGCCACTCCTCCGTTTTCAAGCCCTGCTCATCGTCTTGCGCTTCCTCGGCGTCCTCTTCTTGACGGAAGAAGTGCGAGACAGCGGGCACCGCAGCATCGTCTTCACGAGAAGCGCGTAACGACATCGGCTCTTCAGACGTTGATGATTCAGCGGCTGGCGCAGCGTCGCTGTCAGGCGTGGGCTCTGGGATGACCTCAGGTTGACGCGCTTTGGGTGGCTCTGAATTGAGCTCTGAAGTGCGATCAGCGTTGATCGATACTGGCTCATCACTCTGCGCTGCTGCGGGGCTCTCTGCCTCAGGCGTTGGCGCTTGCGCGGGTTCTGGTGCTGCATCTGGCTGCGGTACAGCGTCAGGCTCAGTGGCCGTTACCACCGCAGGCTTGGTCTGTGTTTCGGCAGCCGTCGTTGCCGCTGAAAAAGCGCTCGCTGCCCAAGGAATCGACGTATCGTTTGTGGTCGCCGCAGGCGTTTCTTGCGCGGCAGACGGTGCCGAGAACTCGGGCTCGCGACGTTCACGATGTGTATCGCGGCTGGTTTTGGCTTTAGGTGCTCGTGGAGGCTCTTCCGCTTTTGGCGCAGGCTTTAAAGAGGCGCGCAGCGCAGCCCGCTCGCGGCGTTTCTCACGACTTTTTTCCCGGCGGGCACTCAACCAGCCACCAACACGGCATAAGCGGCGACCTACTTCATCCGCCACCCGCAGCCAGGACGTACCGCTAAACAGCGGGAAGCCAATCAGTATCAAGGCCGCAGCAATTAGCCCCACACCACCACTGCCGACCAGTGGTTTGAGGGTATTGACCAACCCCTCCCCCAAAATACCGCCGGAGGCATAGGGTAAAATGCTGTTAGGGTGATAAAAGTGCAGCGCACCCAGCATGGTCGTGCCAAACATCAACAGCACCAGACCGCCAGCATGTACGGCAACCGCCACGGGGTCGAACTCAAAGCGCACCTGGCGCGAGCGCATTAGCCACCATGCGGTAAAGCCAAACATACCCGGCCACCACAAAGCACTAGCCCCCAACAGCGAATACAGGACATCCGCAAGCCAAGCGCCGACCGGTCCCATCCAGTTGCGAACGTCCGTTTCAGGCCCCTGATAAGACCAACCAGGATCTTCCGGATGATAACTAAACAGTGCTAATAATAAAAAAACGCACAGCGCCAGCAGTACCACTACTACGCCTTCACGCACCGAGCCTTGCAAGCGCAGACCGAACCGGCGAGCTTTATCTTTCGCGGCTTTAACCCGCGCAGAAGAGGCCGAAGATGGTGCTTGACGCGAATTACGCTGCGTTCGCTTGTCTACCGCCTTATTCACTTTCAAGCGATTCTCCCTTTACACCTCAATGGTGTCTTTAATCCACTTGCGAGTTTGCATCATACCGAGCATCCTTGCGCCGTCACAGAGCTTCTCATCAAGTGCTCAGTAACAGGAGCAAGTAATGCTACCTTGGCTTTCTTCGCCATACCCAACCTTTCCGCCTACCCGCATTGCCATGGACTCGCCCAATGGGCTGCTGGCAGCAGGTGGCGAGCTTTCTCCGCGCTGGCTGGTGGAAGCGTACCGGCGCGGTATTTTCCCATGGTACAGCGATGACGACCCCATTTTATGGTGGAGCCCCGATCCGCGCATGGTACTACGCCCTGAGCAGTTCAAGCTGCGGCGTAGCTTAGCAAAACGACTGCGCAATGGGGGCTTTAACATCACCGTTAATCAACAGTTTGAACACGTCATTAATGCCTGTGCTGCGCCACGCGATGAAGACGCAGGCACCTGGATCACCGTTGATATGTACAATGCCTACGTAGCGCTTCACCGTCTAGGGATTGCACACAGTATCGAGGTCCATCACGCCGGCCAATTGGTAGGTGGCCTTTATGGTTTAGCGATGGGACCGGTATTTTTCGGCGAATCGATGTTTTCGAACATCGCCGATGCCTCTAAAGTGGCCCTTGCTCACTTGGCGGGCGCTATGCAGGCACATGGCGGCAAGTTGATTGATTGCCAAATGCACACACCGCACCTTGCAAGCATGGGTGCGACAACAGTCGCCCGAGAGACGTTCATCAACTATCTTGAACAGTGGTTGCCCGAAGCGGCGTTTAATGTGTCATCACATGAGGCATTGTCAGTGCCTGCATCCCCCTGGCTAGAAGCGGTATCGCGCTATAACACCCCGTGATGCTGGCTGGGTTGGGTTAATTTATCAAGGAGGCAAGCTTTGAGTAGTAATACTCCGCGTCGGCCGGTGCGGGACCTGCGCTTCTTCCTTACCGTGCCTCATGCCTGCAGCTATTTACTCGGCAAAGAAGCGACAACGCTTTTTCTTGACCCGCAAGAGTCTCCCGTTCGGGGCGTATATGACTCGCTGGCGCTACTCGGGTTTCGGCGCAGTGGTCGGCATCTCTACCGGCCCCACTGTGAAAACTGTAATGCCTGCCAGTCCGTGCGTATTCCTGTGGAGCCCTTTGCGCCCAACCGCTCCCAGCGCAAGGTGTGGCGCCGGAACGCAGATATCACTACCCGCGTCGTCCCTGCACGCTATGAGGCGCGACACTATGAGCTCTATGCACACTATATTCGCCATCGCCATGCCGATGGTGACATGTACCCACCCAATCGTGAACAGTACCGCACGTTTTTAACTCTGGAGGAGCCGTATGCCTACCTGCTGGAGATGTATGCAGGCTCGGAGCTGGTGGCCGTATCGGCATTTGATCAGCTAGAGCATGGTCTTTCGGCCATTTACACGTTTTTTGGCGTTGGCGATGCACTAGACAGGCGCTCTTTAGGCACCCTTGCTATCCTTCAGCTCATTGCGCTGACGCGTGAAAAAGGCCTGTCCCACCTGTATTTAGGGTACTGGATCGAAGAGTGCCGTAAAATGCGCTACAAGCAGGATTTTTCTCCCATTGAAGTACTGGATGGGCGTTATTGGCGGCCCTTAATTCGCTAAAGCCAGCAAATTAAGCCAGCTTTTTTGCCTTGACGACGGGCTTACGGCACAATATAGCGCTGTTTCTTAAGTGTCAGCCTTCTGGCCCTTAAAACCTGAAACGGTTTTGGTTTGCTAACTACGTTAAATAAGTGAGGATCTGCCTATATGGCACGCGAAGATCATATTGAAATGGAAGGTGTTATCGTTGATACCCTTCCCAACACCATGTTCCGTGTTGAGCTTGAGAACGGTCACGTTGTAACCGCTCATATCTCCGGCAAAATGCGTAAAAACTATATCCGCATTCTGACGGGCGATAAAGTGAAAGTGGAACTAACGCCGTACGATCTTTCCAAAGGCCGCATTGTCTACCGTTCGCGCTAAGCCTTTATAACGCCTTTTCAGCCAGCACGCAGTACGGCGCCGTTACCTGTATACGACAACGCCCCGTCGAAGACAGGGCGCTGTGCATTACGGTATGATTAGGCGCTACACATTAAGGCGATCTTAGCGCCCTTTTCAGGGCGCATCCGCCATCTCAGTCTCGGTGGAGAGATGCAGTTCCCCCTCCTCCAGACTGACATGCACAATACCGCCATTATCGGCCAACTCGCCAAACAGAATCATTTCGGCAAGCGGCTTTTTCAGCTTCTCTTGAATCAAGCGCGCCATGGGGCGAGCACCCATATCCGGATCGTAGCCTTTCTCGGCCAACCAATCCCGAGCCGCATCATCAACCTCGAGCTGTACACGCTTCTCGTCCAGCTGCGCCTGCAGCTCAATCAAGAATTTGTCGGCCACGTTGCGCACAACAGACGTCGGTAACGCATGGAACTGAATGATACCGTCCAAGCGGTTACGGAACTCCGGCGAGAACGTACGGCGGATGACTTCCATCGCATCGGTTGAGTGATCCTGGCTTTGGAAACCGATAGAGCGACGCGAGGCCTGCTCAGCACCTGCGTTAGACGTCATGATGACAATAACATGGCGGAAGTCGGCTTCACGTCCGTTGTTATCGGTCAGGCGGCCATGATCCATTACCTGCAGCAGCAGGTTAAAGACTTCAGGGTGCGCTTTCTCAATTTCATCCAACAACAGTACGCAGTGCGGCTGCTTGGTCACTGCTTCGGTTAAAAGCCCGCCTTGGTCATACCCGACATAGCCGGGAGGCGCACCGATCAAGCGCGATACGGTGTGACGCTCCATGTACTCCGACATATCAAAGCGCACAAGCTCGATACCCATGATATGGGCAAGCTGCTTGGCCACTTCGGTTTTACCTACACCCGTCGGCCCAGCAAACAGGAAGCTACCTACCGGCTTATCGGGGGATTTAAGCCCTGCACGCGAAAGCTTGATAGCGGCAGAGAGCGTATCAATGGCTTCGTCCTGACCGAACACCAGCATTTTCAGGTCTCGATCGAGCTTCTCAAGCAGCTTGCGGTCCGAGCTTGAAACGCTCTTCGGCGGGATACGCGCAATAGAGGCCACAATGGCTTCCACTTGCTCTACATCAATGGTGTTTTTGCGCACTTCAGGTGGCAATAGCCGCTGGTGAGCGCCCGCCTCGTCAATGACGTCAATGGCCTTATCCGGCAAATGACGGTCGTTGATGTAACGGTCAGCCAAGCGTGCCGCGCTTTCCAGCGCACCATCGGTGTACTTAAGCTCATGGTGCTCTTCAAAGCGTGAGCGCAGGCCTTTAAGAATTTTGATCGTATCGTCAACCGTGGGCGCGAGTACGTCGACTTTCTGGAAGCGACGCGCCAATGCACGATCTTTTTCAAAAATACCGCGAAATTCCTGGAACGTCGTGGAGCCAATACAGCGCAGCTCGCCCGAGGAAAGCAACGGCTTCAGCAGGTTAGAGGCATCCATTACGCCACCGGACGCGGCGCCCGCACCGATAATCGTATGAATTTCATCGATAAACAGTACAGCATTGGGCTGCTTGCGCAGCTCGCTCAACAGGCTTTTCAAACGCTTTTCAAAATCGCCGCGGTACTTGGTTCCGGCAAGCAGCGCGCCCATATCCAGCGAATAAACCACGGCGTCTGCAATAACGTCTGGAACATCTTCTTCAACGATACGTTTGGCAAGGCCTTCGGCCACAGCAGTCTTGCCCACGCCAGCCTCACCCACTAGCAGCGGGTTGTTTTTACGCCGACGCGCCAGAATCTGTACAACGCGCTCAAGCTCGTGGTCGCGGCCAATTAACGGGTCAATTTTTCCCAGCCGGGCTTGCTCGTTCAGGTTAGTGGCATATCCCGTCAGCGGATGTGCACCACCTTCACTTGTGCCTTCTTCAACGTCCTCACCCTCTTGCGGTGATGATGGCTGCGCTTGGCCATGGCCTGCTACTTTGGAAATGCCGTGGGCGATGTAGTTAACCGCATCGACACGGGCAACGCTTTGCTGCTTGAGGAAATAGACCGCTTGGCTTTCCTGCTCAGAAAAAATGGCTACCAATACATTGGCGCCGGTAACTTCGCTTTTGCCTGACGACTGAACATGGAAAACCGCCCGCTGTAGCACACGCTGAAAACCAAGCGTTGGCTGCGTTTCACGGTCCCCACTGCCTTCGGGAATAAGCGGTGTGGTTGAATTAATAAAATCCTGCAGATCGGACCGCAGCTTGTCGAGGTTTGCCCCACACGCTTTTAAGACATCAACTGCTGAGGCATTATCCAGCAACGCTAACAGTAGGTGCTCAACGGTCATGAACTCGTGGCGCTTTGAGCGTGCCACGGTAAAAGCCGTGTTCAGGGTCAGTTCAAGTTCTTTGCTCAGCATGGCAGTCCCCTTTTCGCTACTACCTAGGGCATTTCGCCACCTAGGACTTGCGTCGGATCAATTTAGTCGACCGGCACTTTCAACATCGGGTACAAATGGCAGGGTTGCAAGCCTCACCAACAAATTTTTATCAACCCTTTCAATTTGCGGCTTCAATATCACTCATTAACGGGTGTTCGCACTCACGTGCATACTCATTAACCTGATGACATTTGGTCTCTGCAATGTCTCGCGTAAAGACACCACAGGTCGCTTTTCCTTGGGTATGCACCGCCAGCATCGTTTGCACCGCTTTTTCGCTATCCATACTGAAAAATTCTTGCAGCACTTCAATAACAAAATCCATGGGCGTGTAGTCGTCGTTATGCAGCACGACCTTGTATAGAGGCGGTTGCGCTAAAGCGGGCTCAGCAGACTGAGTCGCTACATCCCCATCATCAGGCATTTCGGGCCGCGTCATGCCAGCCATCGCATATGACATTGCGGTTACATCAACCGTCGTCATACCGAACATTGTCATATCAAACATTGGAATAGACATAGATCGCACTGTTGGTTCTCTCAAGACGCATAAAACGACCTAGTCGGAACGACTCCACCTTTGCAGCCGCAAGGGTAACCCGTCAAAGACTATGACGCTTAAGTTCTACAAGGGTTCACATGGCATCCAAAATATCATACTTCAAAAGTCAAAAACCCCCGTTCTTTATTGGAACGAGGGTTTCGCTTTCACGCCCCCATTAACGAGGGCATTTTGGCCTTAACCTTTTGCCACCACGGCTAACGCATCGTTTAACGTTTTGCTCGGGCGCATGGCTTGGCTTGCCAGCTCACCGTTCGGACGGAAATAGCCCTGAATATCAACGGCTTTTCCTTGAACATCGTTAAGTTCTGCAACGATGGTTTGCTCATTGGCTTCCAGCTTCTCGGCCAACTTAGCAAACAGTGCTTTCAGTTCAGCATCGTCATTCTGAGCGGCCAGCGCTTCTGCCCAATAAAGCGCCAAGTAGAAGTGGCTACCACGGTTATCAAGCTCACCTACCTTACGTGAAGGCGACTTGTTGCTATCCAGGAACTTGCCGTTGGCTTCATCAAGCGTTTTCGCCAGCACGGTGGCACGTGCGTTGCCGAAGGTGCTGCCCAGGTGCTCAAGCGATGCCGCCAGCGCAAGGAATTCGCCCAGTGAGTCCCAACGCAGGTGATTCTCTTCCAGGAACTGCTGAACGTGCTTGGGAGCACTACCGCCCGCGCCAGTTTCAAACAGACCACCACCATTCATCAGCGGAACGATAGACAGCATCTTCGCACTGGTGCCCAGCTCCATGATCGGGAACAGGTCGGTCAGGTAGTCGCGCAGTACGTTGCCGGTGACAGAAATGGTGTCTTCGCCTTTGCGGATACGCTCAAGCGATACGGCCATGGCATCGACCGGCGCCAGGATACGAATATCCAGGCCGTTGGTATCGTGATCCTTAAGGTACGCTTCTACCTTTTTGATCAGCTGTGCATCGTGGGCACGATTAGCATCCAACCAGAAAATAGCCGGAATGCCGCTTTCGCGCGCACGCGTCACCGCAAGCTTCACCCAATCCTGAATCGGTGCGTCTTTAGCCTGGCACATACGCCAGATGTCGCCCGCTTCAACGTCATGACTAAACAGCGTATTGCCGTTTTCATCGGTAACCACTACGGTGCCGTCGGCATCGATCTGGAAGGTTTTATCGTGGGAACCGTACTCTTCGGCTTTTTGCGCCATCAGGCCCACGTTAGGCACGCTACCCATCGTGGTCGGATCAAACGCGCCGTGCTTTTTGCAATCTTCAATCACGGCCTGGTAGATCGTCGCGTAGCAACGATCCGGAATAACCGCTTTGGTGTCGTGCAGTTGGTCGTCAGCGCCCCACATTTTACCGGAATCACGAATCATCGCCGGCATGGAGGCATCGATGATCACATCAGAAGGTACGTGAAGGTTGGTAATGCCCTTGTGGGAGTTCACCATCGCCATCGGCGGACGCTCTTTATAAAGCGCTTCGATATCACCTTTGATAGCGTCTTGCTGGTCACTTGGCAGCGACTCAATGGCACTGTAGAGATCGCCAATACCGCTATTAGGGTTAAAGCCAGCTGACTTCAGCGCATCGGCGTGCTTTTCAAGTGCGGCTTTGTAGAACTCTTCAACCACGATGCCAAACATGATCGGGTCGGAAACCTTCATCATGGTGGCTTTCAGGTGGAGAGAGAACAGCACGTTGCGCGCCTTGGCATCGTTGATTTCGCTGTCAATAAAGCTGCGCAGGCGGCGGCTGCTCATGGAGGCCGCGTCAATCACTTCGCCTTCAAGAACGGCCAGGCCTTCTTTCAAGACCGTTTTAGTGCCATCTTTTTGCTGCAGTTCGATCTTGAGCTTGCCCGCTTTTTCCATGACGGCGGATTGCTCGCTGCCGTAGAAGTCGCCTTCGCTCATGTGAGCCACGTGAGACTGAGAGTCGCTGCTCCACTCGCCCATGCGATGCGGGTACTTGCGCGCGTAGTTCTTGACCGACTTCGGCGCACGGCGGTCAGAGTTACCTTCACGCAGCACCGGGTTTACCGCACTACCCTTGGCCTTATCGTAAGCCGCCTTGATAGCTTTTTCTGCGTCGTTTTTAGGCTCTTCCGGGTACTCCGGCAGCGGGTAGCCTTGGCCTTGAAGCTCTTTGATCGTGGCTTTCAGCTGCGGGCCAGAGGCGCTGATATTGGGCAGCTTAATAATATTGGCTTCAGGCGTAGTCGCTAACTTGCCAAGTTCTGCCAGGTCATCACTAACGCGCTGCTCGTCGTTAAGCAGGTCAGGGAACTGGGCCAGCACACGTGCCGCCAATGAAATGTCGCGTGTCTCGACTTCAATCCCGGCCGGGTCTGTAAAAGCATCGATAATCGGTAACAGGGAATATGTCGCGAGCGCAGGGGCTTCGTCGGTGAGCGTATAAATGATCTTCGGCGTTTGGGACATTTTTGCGTTAACCTCTTTTCTCTGTCGCTTTAGTTATAAAATACTAAGCTACGCGGCTCATTCGACGATAGACCGTGCCGCGAAGCGCGCTAAGCAGCTCAATCTGGCTGCCTTGATATCACTTCGGTGGTGTTGACGACGACTCCAGCGGTCACGCAGGAGTATACCAGCGCTGCACTTTAACCGCATGAGAGATTGTCGACAAATCCGGCGCAAGATGTAAGAGACGTTATGAGCAGCCTATATTTACTCCACAAACCCTACCGCATGCTCTCCCAATTTACCGATAACGAAGGGCGAGCTACCCTTGCCGATGTTATTAAGGTGCCCGGTGTTTATGCGGCTGGACGACTTGATTATGACTCTGAAGGTCTCCTGTTACTCAGTGATGACGGCGCGCTCATCCACCGAATTGCGCACCCTCGCCACAAGCAACCCAAAACCTATTGGGTACAGCTTGAAGGCCAGGTCGACGACACCGCGCTTAATGCGTTGCGGGCCGGGATTACCTTGAAGGACGGCCCTACCCGCCCTGCCAAAGCTCGACTAATAGCGCCACCGGCACTTGCTCCCCGCGAACCGGCCATCGACCCCAAGCGCCACCCCTCCACTAGCTGGCTGGAACTGACCATTAGCGAGGGCCGCAACCGCCAGGTACGCCGGATGACCGCCCACGTCGGGTTTCCCACGCTACGCTTGATTCGTGCCTCGATAGGCGCCTGGCAGTTGGGTGATTTACAGCCTGGTGAATGGCGCAAGGAAACCCTGCATGCCCCAAGGAAGGCGCCAGGTTCCCAGCGCTCGGGCAAATCGCCTGCCTCGCGCCAGCGAAAGCCCTCATGAGCGCTACTCGAAGCAGTGCCATTCACAGTACAGCCGCCTGTGTTATTCAACGTCACGACCGCTTTTTACTGGTTGAAGAAGCCAAGGGCGGCCCAACTACCGTTTTTAACCAACCGGCGGGGCATATAGAGTTGGGCGAAGGCCCCATGGCGGCAATCGTACGGGAAGTGCAAGAAGAGACGGCCTGGCAGGTGACGCTTACGGGCTATTTAGGTCTGTATGTTTTTCACGCAAAGAGTGGCCAAACCTTTCACAGCCACGGGTTTCTTGCCGAGCCGCTTAAGCAGCTAGACACCCCACTGGACCGTGACATTGTGGCGACCCACTGGCTAACGCTTGACGAAATTCACGCCTTAAAAGACGCAAACCGCTTAAGAAGCCCCTTGGTACTCAAACGCATTGAGGACGCTATCTGCGAACGCTGCTATCCATTAAGCGTCATTCAAGAGTGAAGCACTCGAAGCACCAACCCCCCATCGTGTATAATCACCGCCCAATTGCATACCACTTCAACCGAGGATGCCAATGACATCCACCAATGGCTCGCCCACTACCGAGGCGCCCGCCGCAGGCAAAGTAATTGTCGGCATGTCGGGTGGCGTCGATTCGTCTGTCTCCGCTCTTATCCTGCAGCAGCAGGGTTACGAGGTGGAAGGCCTGTTCATGAAGAACTGGGACGAAGACGACGGCACTGAATACTGCACGGCAAAGGAAGACCTTGCCGACGCCGAAGCAGTATGTGCCAAGCTGGGCATCAAGCTGCATACGGCCAACTTTGCCGCCGAGTACTGGGATAACGTGTTTGAGCACTTCCTGGAAGAGTACAAGGCCGGGCGTACGCCCAATCCCGACATCCTGTGCAACCGGGAAATCAAGTTCAAGGTGTTTCTTGAGTACGCCGAAATGCTGGGCGCCGAGAAGATCGCCACCGGCCACTATGTGCGTGAAGGACGCGTTCGCCAAGGCACCAGTGGTGTTCGCCCGCGCCTGCTTAAAGGGCTGGACGGTAACAAGGATCAGAGCTACTTCCTGCACGCGGTGCCCGAAGCGGCTATCGCCCGCACGCTATTCCCGGTGGGTGAGCTGGAAAAACCCGCCGTTCGTGCACTTGCCGAAGAACACGACCTGATCACCGCTAAAAAGAAAGATTCCACGGGTATCTGCTTTATCGGCGAACGGCGCTTCCGT
Organism: Halomonas sp. AOP22-C1-8; assembly: GCF_052378905.1. Lineage (NCBI taxonomy): Bacteria > Pseudomonadati > Pseudomonadota > Gammaproteobacteria > Oceanospirillales > Halomonadaceae > Halomonas > Halomonas sp. AOP22-C1-8. The sequence continues at coordinate 34,973 of NZ_JBQSYD010000024.1, forward strand.
GACTTTTTACAGCAGTATCTACCCGCGCAACCCGGCAAGATTGAGACGTCTGAAGGCGATGTAATTGGCGACCACATGGGGCTGATGTACTACACCCTGGGGCAGCGCCAAGGGCTGGGGATTGGCGGGCTGGCCAACTACTCCGAAGACCCATGGTACGTAGCGACAAAAGATTTAGAGCGCAACGTACTGGTCGTGGTACAAGGCAAGCATCATCCGCTGCTTTTTTCGGATACGCTGGCCACCGAGGCCATGGACTGGGTCGCAGGCGAACCACCCGCAGCGTCAGGCCGGTTTACCGCCAAAACCCGCTACCGGCAGAGCGACTGCCCCTGCGAAATGCGCACGTTGCCCGATGGCGGCGTTGAAGTGACGTTCGATGACCCGCAGTGGGCGGTGACGCCCGGCCAATCGTTGGTACTTTACGATGGCGATATCTGTTTGGGCGGCGGCGTTATTCGCGCGACATGGAATGCCACGGAGACTGCCGCATGAGCACCCCCACTCCCATTCACCGGGCGCCTGACTCACCCGCTATACGCCAGGCACTTGCCCTGGCCGGTGTGTTTCAAGCAGCCAGCCTGGTGGATGAGCTAGCGCGCACCGGCCAAGTGGATACCCGCTCCTGGGACACGCTGATTGAAGCGACCGTGGATACCAACCCGGAAAGCTTTGAAGCAATCTATGGCGGCCACCCCAACAACCTGCGCCGTGGCCTTGAAACGCTTGAGGCGCTGGTAGGCCGTAAGCAGGCCAACCCGGTAGTGCTGCGCTACGGTTTTACGATTTTACTGGTCATGAATAAGCTGCGCACCAACAACGACATGATGGATTCTCTGGGCCAGCACCTTACCCGTATTCAGGGTCAGGCCGAACACTTTAGCGCTACCCATGAAAACGTCATCTCAAGCCTCGGCGAAGCTTACAAGGAGACGGTTTCCACGTTTAAAACGCGCATTGTAGTGCAGGGTGATCCCTCGTTACTGCAAAGCCGTATGATGCCGGAACGCGTGCGTGCCTGCTTATTGTCAGGCATTCGATTTGGGCTCTTATGGCATCAGCAGGGTGGACGCCGCTGGAAGTTGATTTTTCAGCGCAAAGCTCTGCGCCGTGCGCTGGATAGCCTCGGTTAACGCTTTTAAATGGCGGATATTGCGCCTCTTTACTTTTTCCCGACTCACCTGTTCTTGAACTACTTGGAAACGATGCCATGCAACTCTCCGCTTTGACTGCTCTCTCTCCTGTTGACGGTCGCTACAGCGCCAAAGCGTCCGCGCTGCGCGAACACTTCAGTGAATTTGGCCTGATACGCGCCCGCGTAATTGTGGAAGTACGCTGGTTGCAGCGCATGGCGGAGCACCATCAAATCGTTGAAGTGCCGTCTCTCTCCGCCGAGGCGACCGCCTTTCTTGAGCAGTTAGTGAGTGAATTTTCGATTGCTGATGCCGAACGTATCAAAGAGATTGAGCGGACGACCAATCACGATGTGAAAGCCGTCGAGTACTTCCTGAAAGAGAAAATTGCTGGCAACGCCGAATTGAACGCAGTGACCGAGTTCATTCACTTTGCGTGCACTTCGGAAGACATCAATAACCTTTCTTACGGTGTAATGCTGGCCGATGGCCTTAAAGCACTGTTGCCCACCATGCACGAAGTAGCCGATGAAGTGGCTAAGCTCGCAATTACCCACGCTGCTCAGCCAATGCTCTCGCGCACCCACGGCCAAACGGCAAGCCCCACCACGCTTGGCAAAGAGATGGCTAACGTGGCCTACCGCTTAAAGCGCCAGCTCAAGCAGATCGAACGCGTTGAAATTTTGGGTAAAATCAACGGCGCCGTTGGCAACTACAATGCTCACTTAACCACCTACCCCGACATCGATTGGGAAGCCAATGCGCGCACCTTCGTCGAAGGGCTGGGACTAAGCTTCAACCCCTACACGACGCAAATTGAGCCGCACGACTACATTGCCGAGCTGTTCGATGCGGTATGCCGTTTCAACACCATTTTGATCGACTTTGATCGTGACGTTTGGGGCTATATTTCGCTGGGTTACTTCAAGCAGCGCACGGTTGAAGGCGAAATCGGCTCGTCTACGATGCCGCACAAAGTTAACCCTATCGACTTTGAAAACTCGGAAGGCAACCTCGGCCTGGCGAACGCCGTGCTTGCTCACCTGGCGCAAAAACTGCCCATTTCCCGCTGGCAACGCGACTTGACCGACTCCACCGTGCTGCGCAATTTAGGTGTAGGTTTGGCATATGGCCTGATTGGCTATCACGCCAGCTTAAAAGGCATCAGCAAACTGGAAGCCAACCCTGAGCGCTTGGCCGCCGACCTGGATAACAGCTGGGAAGTGCTGGCCGAGCCAATTCAAACCGTTATGCGCCGCTACGGTATTGAAAAACCCTACGAAAAACTTAAAGAGCTGACACGTGGCAAGCGTATTGATCAGGCAGGCTTTGCCGCCTTCATTGATACCCTTGAGCTGCCAGACGACGTTAAAGCAGCGCTTAAAGAGCTCTCCCCGGCAAGCTATATTGGTAATGCACAAGCGCAAGCTGAAGCACTTACTCAACGCCTGGGCAGCTTGTCATAAGCGCTGCGGCCACTCAATTAGGATACCGCCATGAGCCAACACGATAAGCCACTTACCCTGCTGGGCGATTTAACGCCCGAGGACTTCCTGGCCCACTACTGGCAACAGAAACCGCTGCTGATTCGTGGCGCTATACCTGACTTTCTAAGCCCGATTGATCCTGATGAACTGGCGGGCCTTGCTTGTGAACCGGGTGTAGAAGCGCGCCTGGTAGAAGAAAAAGGCCCCGACAGGGCCTGGCAGGTTTCTCATGGCCCGCTTGATGAAGCTACGTTTGAGCGCCTGCCTGAAGGCCACTGGAGCCTGTTAGTGCAGGCGGTTGACCACTATGTACCGGCGGTTGCTGCGCTGATGGATGAATTCGACTTTCTGCCACGCTGGCGGTTAGACGATATTATGATCAGCTATGCACCGCCAGGTGGCAACGTCGGCCCGCATATCGACCAGTACGATGTCTTTTTACTACAAGCCAGCGGTCACCGCCGTTGGCAGCTGGGGGGTAAGCAGTCCGATGACGCCCCGATTATTCAGGGCATTGACCTGCGTATCCTGGAAACCTTTGAGGTTGAACCAGACTCAGACTGGACATTGGCACCAGGCGATATGCTGTATCTTCCGCCGGGTTGGGCACATCACGGCGTCAGCCAGACCGATGACTGCATGACGATTTCGGTAGGCTTTCGCGCACCCTCTGCCGATGAGTCCATTACCTCTTACGCGGATTACCTGGGCGAGCAGTTGCCCGCGTCAAAGCGCTACAGCGATGCGGGCATGGCACCCGCAAGCCAGGCCGGCGAGCTGGATGATGCGGCTATCGAGCGCATGCGCCAGTTTATGCTGTCAACGCTGGACAATCCTGAGCAAATGGCGCAGTGGTTTGGCCGTGTGATGACGCAACCCAAGTACATGGATCAGGTCGCTCCGCTGGAGTCGCCGTTGGATGAAGCAGCGCTGGTTGCGCACCTGCAAGCGGGTGAGCCGCTTTTTGCAATGCCCGGTTCACGCTTTGCCTGGCGCAGCGATTCGCGCGGTACCACGCTGTTTGTCGATGGCGATGGTCATTCCTGCTCTGAAGCACTTGCCAAGCGCCTATCAGAATCGGCTCCCTTCTATGAAGACGTTCTTGAGCTTGACGGTGCGGCGGCGTTACTTACCCAGTTGGTTAACACTGGCAGCATGGGCTTTATGGATGAAGAAGAGGACGAAGAGTAGATCCAGCACCTACCCAACGTCTCTCAATATTGAGCACCAAACGCCATCTTCGGATGGCGTTTTTTATGGGCCGGTGACGCGCCTGACGAAAAACGACTACACAAACACGCCATTTTGTTAACCCTCTGTCGTCAAGTTACAACCCCGTCTGCCTCCAAGTGTCAATTGTTGAATCCCTCCTTGTCGTCAATAGTTATTGCACTGCAGCGCTACCAGGCATCTCTGCCTAGACAGAAACCACGCCTTACGGCCGGTAGACGCTGATAACGTTTTCGCAAGCGCAGCACAAACACAACCTTGCGAAGTGCTGTTTAACCCTGGAGGAATTGCTCATGTCTGGACTACTCAACGATATTAAAGCCATCGCTCAATTACGTGAGGCCCAAAGCGGCAAGTGGGAGGCAATTAAGCCTGAACATGCAGCGCGGATGCGTGCTCAAAACCGTTTCCATACAGGGCTCGATATTGCGCGCTATACCGCCAAGATAATGCGCAATGATATGGCTGCCTACGATGCCGATACGGCACAGTACACGCAGTCGCTAGGCTGCTGGCACGGTTTTATTGGTCAGCAGAAGATGATCTCCATCAAAAAGCATTTCGGCACCACCAAGCGCCGCTACCTCTACCTTTCGGGTTGGATGGTCGCTGCCCTACGTTCCGAATTTGGCCCCCTGCCCGACCAGTCCATGCATGAGAAAACCTCGGTCGCCAACCTGATTGAGGAGCTTTACACCTTCTTGAAGCAGGCCGATGCCTGGGAGCTTAATCATCTTTTCCGCGCGCTGGATGACGCAAAATCCAGCGGTGACAGCGCCAAAGAGCAGGAAGTCATTAGCAAAATCGACAATTATGATACTCATATCGTGCCTATTATTGCCGACATTGATGCCGGTTTTGGTAATGCGGAAGCCACCTATCTGCTAGCGAAGAAGTTTATTCAAGCCGGCGCATGCTGCATTCAGCTCGAAAACCAGGTGTCCGACGAGAAACAGTGCGGCCATCAGGATGGCAAGGTCACGGTTCCGCACGAGGATTTTCTAGCCAAAATTAACGCGGTCCGGTACGCGTTTCTTGAGCTCGGCGTGGAAGATGGCGTTATCGTTGCTCGTACGGACTCGCTGGGCGCTGGACTGACCCAGAAGATTGCTGTGACCCATGAGCCAGGCGACCTCGGCGATCAGTACAACAGCTTTCTGGATGGTGACGTTATCGAGAATGCTGCCGATATCAATAATGGCGATGTGGTTATCAAGCAACACGGCAAGCTGGTCAAACCCAAGCGTTTGGCATCAGGCCTTTATCAGTTTAAAGCTGGATCGGGTGAAGACCGCGTCATTCTTGACTGTATTACCAGCCTGCAAAATGGCGCCGACTTGCTGTGGATTGAAACGGAAAAGCCCCACGTTGGGCAAATTGCCAGCATGGTCAACCGTATCCGCGAAGTGGTGCCCGATGCCAAATTGGTTTACAACAACTCGCCCTCTTTCAACTGGACGCTCAATTTCCGCCAGCAGGTGTTCGATGCCTGGCAAGCCGAGGGTAAGGATGTGTCCGCCTATCAGCGTGACAAGCTAATGAGTGTCGAGTACGACACTACCGAGCTTGGCCAGTTGGCGGATGAATGGACGCGCAATTTCCAGCGTGACTCATCCCGTGAAGCGGGTATTTTTCACCATCTTATTACGCTGCCCACCTACCACACTGCGGCGCTTTCAACCGACAACCTGGCCAAGGGCTACTTTGGTAAAGAGGGTATGCTGGCCTACGTACAAGGTGTTCAGCGAGAAGAGATTCGCCAAGGAATTGCCACGGTAAAACATCAAGATATGGCAGGCTCTAATATTGGCGATGACCATAAGGAGTTCTTCCACGGCGACGCAGCGCTTAAAGCGGGCGGCAAAGATAATACAATGAACCAGTTTGGCTAATGTAGCCGTACCCGCACTCCACGACGAAGTATCTTTATCTCAGGAGGCTTTTTAGCCTCCTTTTTTTATTGTTAGATATGCACACTGTTTTCTTATTCTCTGTCTACACTGGGATTTACGGCCTTTTGATATTCTCTGGTCTTAATTAGTCAATTCAGTTACTTTTTATAAACATTGCACTACCCTTGAAGCACCTGATTATACTTTTTTAAGCTGCATACCTTGGAGGTTTTAATGAAACGTTTACTACCTGTTGCTGCGTTAAGCATCCTGACCTTGGCCGGGTGTGCCAACACTGCCCCCTATTCAGGTGATGTGTATCGCGGCAACCAAGCTAAAACCAGCCAAAGCGTTACTTATGGAACCATCGTAGCGGTAAGGCCCGTACAAATTCAGGCAGATAGCCGTGCGGGAGGCTTGCTGGGTAGTGGCGGTGGCGCCATTATTGGTGGTCTGTTGGGTAGCCAAGTGGGTGGCGGTTCAGGTCGTCAGTTGGCAACTGTTGCCGGCGCTCTGGGTGGCACGATTGCGGGCACCGCTGCTGAAGACCGCGCCAACCGCATCAGCGCACTGGAAATGGAAATCCGCCTTGATGATGGCAGCGACGTGGTGGTGGTACAAGGAGCGGATCACGCCTACCAGGCAGGCCAGCGTGTTCGCCTGATCGGTAGTGGCTCAAACGTAAGCGTCGCTCCGTATTAATAGCGCTTCGCCGATAGGCTCGGGTTGATAGGTCTCAGGCTTGTCGCCAGGTAAGATGAACATTTACCACGTTAAGTGAGCTATTCGTTTTAACGCAAAAAAATGCCCGGCTATCTTTAGCCGGGCATTTTTATGTTCATAGCGGCAATGACATTCGCCGCTTGATAGCTTAATTAGTGTGACATATTGCTCGCCCAACCGGCCAGTTTCACAATGACCCAACCAACCAACGCCAGCAAAATAGTCACAAGCAAAATATCCACCGGACGAACCAGCGTTGTTGCGCCTAATACAGCCAGCGTCGTTACCCACAAGTAGCGATTATCGCCGTGGCTTTTCATCACGCCAGGCAAAAGCCGGTCCAGGCCTTGGCTGAGGCCATTGCTCCACTTCTGATTGGCAAAGTAGGCAATCAGGACAAATGCAATAAGCCAAATAAAGAAGATTGTCATGCAAGCTCCAGTGAATGTGATCTTAAAAAGGGAAAAGTTGTTGGCTTAGAGTATCCCCGGTGACTGCAAGGCGCAACACCACTATTAACGATCAGGCGTAAAAACCCGGTTTACCCCCTGACAAGCCACGCCTCACGCGTTACCATATTGGGACATGCACTCACCGAAAGGTTATCCAATGCAAATTGCGCAAAACTCGGTTGTCGCGTTCCACTATACCCTGACCAACGATGAAGGTGAGGTGCTCGACAGTTCCGAAGGCCGTGAGCCGCTCACGTATCTTCATGGCGCTGGCAACATCATCCCGGGCCTGGAGAAAGAGCTGGAAGGCCGCGCAGCGGGCGACAAGCTGAACGTTAAAGTATCCCCCGAAGAGGGCTACGGCGAAGTCCAAGAGCAGCTGGTACAAGAAGTACCGCGTGATGCTTTTCAGGGCGTTGAAAACATTGAGCCGGGCATGCAGTTCCAAGCCCAGACTCAAGGTGGCCCGCTAATGGTGACCGTTAAGAACATCGAAGGCGATACCGTCATCGTTGACGGCAATCACCCGCTGGCAGGCCAGCAACTTAACTTTGACGTTGAGATTGCAACCGTACGTGAAGCAAGCCAGGAAGAAACCGAGCACGGCCATGTGCACGGTGAAGGTGGCGTTGAGCACTAAGTGCCCACGTTTGCTAAAAAGGCAGCCTGCGGGCTGCCTTTTTTATGCCTTCATTAAAGGCAGCAACGGCGCTCGAAACAGCACATTCCTAGCGTGATGGTTAACGTAACCGTTAACAGAATCCACGAAGCCCAGGTCACACCAAGCCAGCCAGCTCCCTGCCAAAAAGGCTCCAGCCAGAAGCCACCGAGACTTGCGCCCACGTAATAAAACACCAGGTAAAGGGCTGACGCACTGCCACGCGCGCCTTGGGCATAACGCCCCACCCAGCTGGACGCCAGTGAGTGCGTTAAGAAAAAACCAAACGCATTAATCGTTAGACCGACAATAATTAGCACCAGCGAATCATGCAGAGTGACGGCGGTACCTGTCATCAGAATCGCCACGCCTGCCATCATGCAAGTAGCCGGAGACGTGCGCTCGGCCAGTCGGCCAGAAATAGCCGATGCAAAAGTGCCACCCAAATAGGTCAGGAAAATCAGCCCCAGCCCGCTCGCTGCCAGCGCATAAGGTGTAGCGGCCAAGCGAAAGGTGATGTAGCTATATTGATTGATAAAGATAAGAAAATTGATGCCGCCCAGGCAGTAGGCTGCAAGCAGCACCGGGTTGCGCAAATGCCCGGCTAGGTCTACCAGCGCGCGGCGAAGCTGAAAACGCTTGGGCTCAAACGCATGGCTATTAGGCAATAAGCGCCAAAATACTGCGCAGCCAACCAGCGTCATCGCCCCAACCACAATAAAGGAAGCGGAGGGCCCACCTATCTCCGCGACGGCCCCCCCTACGACCCGACCGCTAATACCGCCTAGCGTATTGGCACCAATATAGAGCCCTACGGCGCTTAGCAGCGCAGACTTTTCAAAGGCATCGCCCATCCAGGCAATAGCAACGGCGGGTAGGCCGCCTAATACAAATCCCTGAACCAAGCGAAGCAGTAGCAGACTTTCAAAGTTCGGAGCAAATGCCAGCGCCAGCGAACAGCCCCCCGCCAGCAGTAGCGTGATACGCATAATGCCTTCACGGCCTATCGCATCGGAAAGCGGTCCAAAGACCAACAGGGACAAGGCAAGCGACAGCGTAGCAACCGACATCAGCAGGCTGACGCCTAAGGTAGACACCTCGTAGGCCGTTTTAAGCTCGGGCAGTAACGGTTGAGGAACATACAGATTAATAAATACCAGAAATGACCCTAAACACAGGGCCATTGTTGCTCGCCACCAAGCACGTGTTTTGGCTTCAATCATGCCATTCCCAGGAGTAGACAACTTGCGGGGCTGGAAGCGAAACGCCAACAGCCCTGCCCCTTCACGGAGTGAAGTTACTGCCTAAATAAGCAAGGTTGGTGGGTTCCAGCGCCCGACGCGACTGCCAGTAATAACGCTGCCAGTAGCTGTTATCCAAACTGGAAATGATGACGCCTTGTGAGGTAGAGGCATGTAAAAAGTAGCCATCTCCGACATAGATCCCCACATGATTATAACGCCCTGGCGGACGGAAGAAAACCAGATCGCCCGCCTGCAGCTCTTGGCGGTCGATCGAGCGTCCCTCATGTATCTGGCCCGAAGTGGAACGGGGTAGTTCTAAATTAAACGTATCGCGATAAACATTACGTACCAGCGCCGAACAGTCGATTCCTCGTTCTGACGTCCCGCCGATGCGGTAAGGCGTCCCCGACCATCGCTGGTGCTGTTCCAGTAGTGCCTGACGCACCAGAGTCGATGGCGGTGTCTGAAAACTACGTAACTGGTCTAACGAATTACTGACGGGTGACATCTGAGGACTAACGCCTTTCGCCATTCCTGGCAGCGTCATCGAGAAATAGTCCTCGGGCGGCTCGATAGATTGATGCGAAGAGCCTGCACAGCCAGCCAGAAAAGCAATGACAACACAAACACTTACAACACGGACAGCGGTCACAGCGGGGTGTGGCAACGCAACCATGCGATTAACCTCGTACTATTATGGTGAAGGTAGGGTAATTAACACGCGTTAAACTATAAGCTAGACAATGCATGGTTGGCGAGCCTCAATGTAATGTTCGTGAATCACCGGGTAAGGTGTCGATATGCAGCGGCGCAAAATGGCGCGGTTTATTACCCGGAAAATCGAGGCTTGCCCAAGGGCCCGCAAGGATCGGTGCACCGCACACCCAAGCCACCATGGCTTGACGAAACCCGGCTAAAAAGCTGTCACGTTCGGGCGTTTCACCCATAAAAAACGAGAATCCAGCATACATTCCTGCGGCGTACTCTTGCCAGCCAGCATAGTGATCAGCCGCCAAATGGTACGCACGGTCCAGCACCTCGGCAAATGCCTGACTTTCCAGCCAACCCAACTGCCGGGCAGCGATCGCCAAATCGACAAGCTGAGCAATATCCCATGCGGCCATGTCAACATCATTACAGCTATCTTCATTACCCTGCACACGCCGTAGGCGAAGCAGATGGTGGCGATCTTCTTCGGCACAGTCACCCGATTCCAGAATCGCGATTTCGGCCTCTAGACGCTCCGGGTTCAGAGTATAGGGCGCATAGTTGATCTGATACTCCTGGCGGTCGCCAGCTTCCAACATAAAGGTTAGAAACTCTTGCATATCGGCGGCACTGCTCAAGTGATAGTGACTCTCCACCCACTCTTTAATGTCCGCGCACTCGCGCGCGCTTTCTGGCTGAGGCTCACTCCACACGGCACTATTAAGCGGCCCAACCAGTGACATGGCCGTAAAGTGGGTAAGCGTTGGCCGTCCGCCTGGCTCGCACCAGGCATCGGGGCGCCAATCCAGCCAGTAAAAGAGGCTCCCGGGATCTTCCAGGTGCCAAGCGATCTCATTAATTAGCGAGGTATGCTCAGGCTCCGGCAAGCAGCTTTCCCAGGCAAACCAGGCTTCCAGCAACCGTTTGGGGTTAGGGTAAAAACGGCACAAGCAGCTACGCAGTTCACGGGCATAAGCAAGCAGCGGCTCACGCTCGAATAAACCGCTATCCAGCGACATGTGCAAATAGAAGGCAAACTTTTCCGCCATATGGATCGTTGCCGCATGACGGCTGACACCCTTCACCGCATTACGCTGCTTCAACTCGTCTGACGCGGGCTGACCAAACAGCGTGTGTGATGGCGGCAACACGCCGTGCACCGCATCGGCCGCTAACTGATTAAGATGATGTGCCTGGGCAGGCAGCCAGTAACGGGCCAGAACAGCAGGGCCCTCATCCGCATGCAGGCCAAGCGACTCTTGAAGGTAAAGCGCGGCATCTGCTCGACGCTGCTCGGCAATGGGTGCGCCGGGGTTTAGCTGGCGCAGCATGACATCGGGTTCACGTACCCCCGCTAACGCCAGCAGCCAGTGATGGGACGTATTGCGCCACGCTTTGACACGCTGCTGTGATGCTTGGCGACTCGCTTCATTCAACAGCGTAGAGGGCGGGCAGGCCCATGGGCTATGCGCTGCGTTGAGCAGTAAGACGTGATGAGGGTTAGGCGTCATATCGCGTCGGTCGACACCCTCAAAAAGGCTCTGACCGCGCATATAGGCTTTTAGAATAGCGCGCCAGTCGTGGTAGCGATGATTCATCAGGTCCGCTGCGTGGCATGCAAGATCATCCGCTTCTGCCTGGCTTAACCAACCACAGCAAGCACCGGCCCAGGCAATCTCCACCAGCCGCAGCCAGTCCCACGCGGCCCACTCAAGCGGCTCGCCTTGGCTTACAAACGCGTTGAGGACACCCGCGTAGGGCGAGTCTTCTATTTCATCCTGCTGCCAAGCAAGCCGTTGGGCGTTATCCATCCCCAGCAGCTCACGAGCTTCAATATCCCAGCGCTGACGCTCTCCCTGAGCGCTCAGCCATAGCGCCACTTCGAGTAGCTGCTCGCGGTCATTGATCTGCCAAATGCGCTCAAGCCATTGGTCGGCTTCCGGCCAATCGGCTCGGCTTGCGGGGTAGCTAATAACGGGGCGAAACAGCGCACATAAACGCCACACCTGCGCTTCTGCCGCCTGGGGCCATAACGGCGCCGGCGCGGGCAACTGTGCCAGCGTATGTTCAAGCCTTTGCCAGGTAATCCCTTCGTCTTCGCTTTCCAGTGCTGAGAGTGCCTGGCAGGCGTCAATAAAACGATCATCCGCGCCGGTTTCCCAGCCCTTGGCGCCCAGCACCCGGCGCAACTCTGAAAGCCAGCCGCGTAAATCGCTGTAGTCAGCGGTAATACGGCGGATAACATGGTGCGCCCAGGCATGAGCCTGATCGGCATTTAACCACCCTGCTGCCCCGGCCAACGCCGACCACTCAAGCGCGCCCAATAAGCGGTCTGCTTCTCCTGTCGAAGCGCCTAACGCATGAAAAAGCTGTTCGGCCAGCTCGTTACGGCTGGTAATACCCAGTTGCAGCAAACGCTGCTCAGCAGCTTGCGTATCCACCGAGAGCGGATGCGGGGTAAATGCCCAATCACACAGCACCAGCTGTTGGGCCCACCAAGCGTTTAACGCGTCGACCAAGAGACACCTCGAAACAAAAAATCTACCAGCAGTGCGCTAGAGCAAAGCGCCTTAGTGTAACGGAAAGTGGTGGCAAGACCGATAGCTAAACTGGCCGATTGGTGCAAAACGACACTGCCCGACACAAGGCCGGGCAGCAAATGATATCGAACCAGTGCGCCGCTTAAGCACGACGTCTTTTATTTAACACTACGCGCTTCGCACTTTACTAATAACCCACAGCAGTACGACAGCCCCTACCGTAGCGGTCACTAGCGAGCCAATAAAGCCGCCCGCCTGCAAGCCTAGCAAACTAAACAAAAAGCCACCTAACACGGCCCCAACGATACCCACACCGATATTGCCCAGGATGCCGAAACCGCCGCCGCGCATGATATTGCCAGCGATCCAGCCAGCCAAACCACCAATAATTAACCACGCAATAAAGCCCATAGTGCCTCCTTGATATCCACTTTTCAGGGTTTTACCTATGTCTCTTACCTGCCAACCTAGGCGTTTTACCTACTCATTATGCTTGTCCTACCATAGCACACAGCGCGACAATCCTGCCTGATTTGATACACGCCCTTTTAAGGAACGCTCATGACCCCTGATTCACTCGTAACTCTTATGGCTAGCGTAGACGGCCAGCAAATAGCGACGTGGGAAGGACGCAATGTCGCTCTTTTCAATATGCCCTGGGGCGAACTTGCCATTAGCCTACAAGGTGCTCAAGTGCTTCACTTCAAACCTGCCAATGATACCGGCTGGCTTTGGGTAACACCGACACCGCCCGCAACGCCCGACGTTATACGCGGCGGTATCCCATTATGCTGGCCCTGGTTTGCAGACGAGCGCTACGCCGACGAAAGTCCTGAACGCGACGGCCCATTCCACGGTTTGGCTCGCCAAGCCAGTTGGCGGCTGGACGCTGTTGATGAGCACGCAGAGGGAATTGAGGTGCACCTTTCTCCCGAGCACCCTCTGCACAACCAACTCACCGCACGCGTGGTGGTTCAGGCCAACGCGCAGCGCTTAAATGTTGAGCTTATCAGTGAAAATATCGGCGATACGCCGGTTAAAACCAGCGGTGCGCTGCACACCTATTTAGCCGTTGATGACGTGCATCAGTGCCGTGTGGAAGGTCTTGCGGGCGCCCGTTACCTGGACAAACTGCGTGATTTTGCGGAGTCCGAGCAACAAGGCACGCTGGCTATCCGTGGCGGCGTCGACCGAATTTATCACAGCAATGAAGCCGTGCTTCTACATGATGGCGTGCGCCGCTTGCGCGTTGCCAAGCAGTCAAGCGATTCAACCGTGGTGTGGCACCCCAGTGCGAACCCTCCCGGCGACACACCTGCTGACGCCGCGCGCCATTTTTTGTGCATTGAAGCCGCCAACACACGCCTTGACCCGGTGTGGCTGGTGCCAGGCGCCCAGCACCTGCTGGGGACAACGCTAAGTCGCGGTTAATGCACGGTTCATCAACCCTTGGCTATGCTATTCACTATGCTAGCAACCACGTTAGCCATTACGTTTGCAACGCCGCCAGCCACTAATGTTCGCTCACTACGTGAGCCGCTTACGGCCACGGCCCCATGACTTCTGAATTCAGGATTAACAAAAGGAACGCCAGGATGCGCCAGCCGTTAAGCCGCGAACTGAGTAACTTACTGGAACGAGGCCGAGACCGTCAGCTGCGCTTAGCGGTAACGGGGCTATCACAAGCGGGCAAAACGGCGTTTTTAACCTCGTTGGTGAACCAGCTACGTCATGCAGGCGTCGAAGCAAGGCTGGATTTACTGCCCGCCGCCCGGGATGGCCGCTTACTGGGCGCACAGCGGCTTAATCAACCCGATCTTGGCGTTCCCCGCTTCCCCTACGACCCGGGCATGGCGGCGCTGCGCGATACGCCACCGCGCTGGCCCGAACCGACACGGGGCATCAGCGAATTACGCCTGCAGTTGCGCTATCGACCTGCGCAAAGCGGCTGGCTGTCGCCGGATATCGCCCATCTAACGCTGGACCTGTTTGATTACCCAGGCGAATGGCTGCTCGATTTACCGCTGCTGCAGCACGATTTTTACAGCTGGTGCCAGGCCCAGCCCTTGTTGGAAGGCGAGCAGCGGCGCGCACTCTTCAGCGAGTGGTTAGACGCGGTGAAATCTTTAGACCCCGCCTCGGAAGCGGACGAAGCGCAACTGGCGCACTTGGCTGACGCCTATGCACAAGGGCTTCGTCGTGCCAAGGCGGCGGGCTTTTCGGACCTTCAACCGGGGCGTTTTCTGCTTCCCGGTGAGCTGGCAGGTGCCCCGGTACTGCAGTTTTTCCCTCTGCCCCATCTTGATGCCTCCAGGGAAATGCTCAACAGCCTGCCCCAAAGCAGCCTTTACGCCACGCTTGCTGCCCGTTTTCGCTACTACCAGCAACAGGTAGTGAAGCCCTTCTATCGTGATCATTTCAGGCGTTTTGATCGTCAGATTGTACTGGTCGATGTACTGGGTGCACTGAACGCCGGTCCTGAACGGTTTGAGGACCTTTCCCGTGCACTGCGTCAATTAATGCAAAGCTTCGACTACGGCAAACGCAGCCTGCTATCGCGGCTATTCGCACCCAAAATTGACCGCTTGGCCATCGCCGCCACCAAAGCGGATCACGTAACGCCAGACCAGCACAGCCATGTTGTACAGTTACTGGAAGCGCTGCTAGCCGAACCGCTGAAGGATTTACGCTTTGCCAACGTGCCGGTAAAAGCGCTGTCGCTTGCTGCTATTCGGGCCACCGAGGCACGCGAAGTATTGCAAGATGGAAAACGCTCCTCGGCACTACGCGGCACGACGCTTGAGGGCGAAGACGTGCTGGTTTACCCTGGCGATGTCCCGTCCCGCCTGCCCAATGCCGACTTCTGGCAGCACCAGGGCTTTGACTTCCCCAGCTTTCGACCCATGCCATCGGCATCGGATGCACTGACACATATTCGAATGGACGCCGCCATTGATTGGCTGATTGGAGATAAACTCGCATGACCGACCCACAGCCACGGCGTAATTTTCGCCTGCACGATACGCCCGACACGGCTACCGAGCAGGAAACCCGCCTACGCCAGCAGCAGCGCTTTGAAGCAACCGACGATGACCAGCCCCTTATAACGGCGGCCGAGGAACAGGCGTTGCCCGCTACCAGCCTGGGCGCCCCACGCAAACGCCGCTGGGGATTAATGTTTGCCTTGGCAGGTGGAGCCACGCTGGGCATCATCGAACTGGCCACCGGCATTCCCGATGCACTTTCCCAGTCAGCGTGGATGAATTTGGCGTGGCAGCTGTTTGGCATCAGCCTGATTGGCTTAGGGGGCATGTCACTGATCAGAGAACTCGGCCGATTAAGGCGTCTGAAACGCCATGATCGGCTGCGTAGCGATTTAGCTGAACTGCCCCAACGCTCGCCCCATCAGGCAAAGAAAATGGCCGAAGCGCTTCGCCAGCAATTAAAGCTTTCAGCGGACGATCCCCACTGGCAAGCGTTTGAGCGCGCCTGTGAGCCGCATCATAACGGAGAGGAAGTTCAGGCGCTGCTGCGCCACCACTTGTTGGCACCCCGCGATCGTGAGGCGCAGCGTCTGATAACCCGTATGTCGGGGGAAACCGCCATTATGGTGGCAATCAGCCCCCTTACGCTGGTGGATATGGCGCTGGTAGCCTGGCGCAGTCTCGCCATGGTCGACAGGTTATGCCGGCTTTACGGCCTGGAACTTGGTTACGCCAGCCGCTTACGTCTGTTTAGAAATGTGTTGCGCAACATGGCGTTTGCAGGCGTAAGCGAACTCGCCGCCGATGCCAGTATGGATATGCTCTCGCTGCACCTGGCTGGCCGAATTTCCACTCGCGCAAGCCAAGGCCTGGCCACCGGGCTGCTCAGCGCCCGTTTGGGGCTACGCGCCCAACGCCTCTGCCGCCCGGTAGCCTTTATACCCGAAGAGCAACCCAGAATGGCCGACCTGCGCCAGGACCTCTGGCGTCAGATCAAACGGTTGGATAAAGAGCCTGCCCCGGCCACACGGGCCAGGGAGTAGTCACTGGCTAAGCGATTCGCTGCTCGCTCACCGCATCAAACAGAATGGCTTGTTCCATATCAATACGCAGCGCCAGGCGCGTTCCGGCGACAACCGGGCATTTAGGACCAACGCGGGCAGTAACTTCCTGCTCGCCCAGCGGCAACCGCAGCAGGATATCCGCGCCGGTCGGCTCTACCACGCTGATATGTGCGTTCAGCAGCGTGCCCTCAGCCTGCGCCGTTAGACGCACATCCTCTTCGCTAAAGTGTTCTGGGCGCAGGCCAAGAATGACCGGTTGATTAAGACGCTCATCCATACCGGGCGTCGCACGGCTTTCAGGCCAGGGAAGCAGCAGATCCATCTCACCTGGCGTTGTAATTCGCAGCTGGTAGCGGCCGTTCTCTTTTTCCAGCATCGCGCGAATAAAGTTCATGGAGGGCGACCCCATAAAGCCCGCCACGAACATATCGACCGGATTGTTATAAACCTCATCAGGGCTGCCAAGCTGCAGGATATTGCCATCACGCATGACGGCAATGCAGTCGGCCAGCGTCATTGCTTCTACCTGGTCATGAGTAACGTAAACAATCGTAGTGCCTAGGCGCTGGTGGAGCTTTTTGATTTCGGTGCGCATATCAACGCGCAGCTTGGCATCCAGGTTAGAAAGCGGCTCATCGAACAGATAGACCTTGGGCTCCCGCGCCAGCGCCCGCCCCATCGCCACCCGCTGGCGCTGCCCCCCGGAAAGCTGGGCAGGCTTGCGCTCCAGCAAGTGAGTGATTTGCAGTAAATCTGCCACGCGCTCTACCGAGGCTTCGCGTTCGGCTTTGGGCACTTTACGCATCTCTAACCCGAAGCTAATGTTCTGGCGCACGGTCATGCTGGGATAAAGCGCATAGGACTGAAACACCATGGCGATATCGCGCTCGGCAGGCGTGTTAAAGGTGACGTCTTCGCCATCAATCAAAATATGGCCGCTGGTCACCGGCTCAAGCCCGGCAATCGCGTTCATTAGCGTGGACTTGCCGCAGCCAGAAGGCCCGACCAGAATCAAAAAATCACCGGAATTAATCGAAATACTGACGTCTTTCAGCACTCGCTCGCTGCCAAACTCTTTACGAACGTTGCGAATTTCTAATGTCGACATAAAAAACACCCTGTTTTGTTATCAGGCTCTTCTCAGAACTAGCCTTTGACGGAACCGGCGGTTAACCCACGCACGAAGTATTTGCCTGCCAGTACGTACACCACCAGGGTGGGTAGCGCTGCGATCATCGCCGCTGCCATATCGACGTTATATTCACGTACGCCGGTGGAAGTGTTGACAAGATTATTAAGTGCCACGGTCACGGGCTGAGTGTTGTGGGCCGAAAAGGCCACGCCAAACAAAAAGTCATTCCAGATTTGAGTGAACTGCCAAATCACCGAGACGACGATGATCGGTGCAGAAACCGGCAGCAGGATTCGCCAGAAAATGCGGAAGAATCCGGCGCCGTCCAACTTCGCAGCCGACACAAGCTCGTTGGGAATACCCACATAAAAGTTACGGAAGAAGAGCGTGGTAAACGCAATCCCAAACACCACATGCACCAGTATCAAGCCAGCACGTGAGCTGGAAATGCCCAGCCAACCCAGGGTTTGCGCCATGGGCAGCAACACCACCTGAAAGGGAATGAAGCAGCCGAACAGCATTAACGCAAACACCAATTCGGACCCCTTAAAGCGCCATTTGGTGAGCGCGTAGCCGTTAAGGGCGCCGATGGTGGTTGAGATCAATACCGCGGGTATAACGATCGCAAAGGAGTTCCAGAAATAACCGCCGACGCCATCGCAACGCATGCCGGTACAGGCTTCTCCCCAGGCTTTTGTCCAGGGCGCGAGGGTCGGATTTTGTGGCCACGATAAAAGTGTCCCGGCGCTGATTTCACTAAGCGGCTTCACCGAGGTCATCAACATCACGATAAGCGGCAGGATATAAAACAGCGCAGCAAGAATCAGCACGCCATACAGCACACCCCGGCCCAAGCGTGCCGCGAAGGTTTGGCGACGAATGACATTATCCATGCTTACGGCTCCTTAATTCGGAGTAGAGATAAGGAATCAAAATCGCCAGCACGCCCCCGAGCATGAGCATGGCACTCGCAGACCCCAAGCCAATCTGGGCGCGATTAAACGCGTGGGCATACATAAAGGTGGCCGGTAAATCAGTCGCGTACCCAGGCCCGCCGCCAGTGAGTGCAATTACCAGGTCAAAACTTTTGATCGCAATATGCGCCAAAATCATTACGGCACTAAATACCACCGGGCGCAGGCAGGGCATTACCACACGCCAGTAAATGCGCGGCAGGCTTGCACCATCTAACTGAGCCGCTTTGACAATGCTGTCGTCGATGCCGCGCAGCCCGGCCAGAAACAGCGCCATGACAAACCCGGATGCCTGCCATACGGCAGCAATGACCAGCGTGTAGATCGCCATATCCGGGTCAATAATCCAGTCAAAGCGAAAGGACTCAAAACCCCAGCTCTGCACCATCGCTTGAATACCCAGCTGTGGGTTAAGCAACCACTTCCACACCACGCCAGTGACGATGAATGACAGCGCCATAGGGTAGAGATAAATGGTGCGCAGTGCGCCTTCCTGGCGAATTTTTTGATCCAGCAAAATGGCCAAAAACGCACCGATCACCAGACAAATGGCCACAAACAGCACGCCAAATATCATCAAGTTAGTGGAGGCAACCCACCAGCGATCGTTCGCCATTAAACGGGCATATTGACCAAAGCCTACAAAATCGTAGCTGGGCAGCATGCGCGAGCTGGTCAACGAGAGCACGAAGGTCCACAGCATAAAGCCGTAAACAAAAAACAGCGAAATTGCTACCGACGGCGCCAACACCAGGCGCGGAAGCCACGCCTGCAAACCACCAGAAGATGTTGACCGCTTGGCACCAGGCCCTAAGCGCAGCGCAGAGGTATTTTTCATGGGGAGGTAACTCTTATAAAAAGAAGTGGCTTACCCGTAAACTCAAGCGCCGCCGTTGCGGCGGCGCCCTACAGCATTTCCTGGCGGCATTGCCTGCCCCCTATCTGGGTCAGGCTAAGCCAAGCGAAAAGTGCGTTAGAATGAAGCCGCTTGCGCTGCGCTTACCATACGTTCAGCGGCTTCTTCAGCGGTCATGTCAGCGCTATTGAAGTAGTTAGTTACTACGTCAAAAATAGCCCCTTGTACATCCGCACGAACGGCCATACCGTGCGCCATACTGGGCACTAAACCGCCCTCTTCAGCGGTGCGCTGAAAATCGGCCAGCGACTGCTGGGCACAGCTATCGAACTCGCTCATCTCCAGATCAGGACGCGCTGGGATTGAGCCTTTCGCCAGGTTGAAGGCTTCCTGGAAAGTAGGTTCAAGTACCAAACGTGCCAATGCCTGTTGTGCCTCACGCTCGCCGTCATCCGTCACCCGGAACATGGCTAGACTATCAATGTTGAAGGTAAATGCGTCTTCAGTGCCGGGTGCCGCTGCACACAGATACTCTTCACCGGCTGTCAGTCCCGCCGCGGTAAACTCACCTTTGGCCCAGTCGCCCATCAACTGCATACCTGCCACGCCTTCAATCACCATCGCAGTGGCAATGTTCCAGTCACGCCCAGGCATACCTTCGTCCATTAGCTCACGCAGACGCTTAAAGTCTTCCAGCGACTCGATCATTTGATCGCCGCCCAGCGCTTCCGGATCTAAATCCACCAACGCCGCTTGGTAAAACTCACTGCCTTGACCACCTAATAACACGCTTTCAAATACCGTAGCGTCTTGCCAGGCTTGGCCACCGTGCGCCAGCGGCACAAAGCCCGCTTCGCGAATGGCCTCTCCCGCGACAAACAGCTCGTCCAGGGTCGTTGGCATTTCAACCCCAGCAGCGTCCAGTACTTCAGGGTTGGCCCAAAGCCAGTTCACCCGGTGGACGTTAGCAGGTACCGCCACATACTGACCGTCATAGCGCATGATATTGGCGACAACCTCAGGCAGCAGTTCATTCCAGCCTTCGGCGTCTGCGACATCATCAAGATTACCTAACAGACCCAGCTCGCCCCACTCCTGGATTTCAGGCCCCTTGATTTGAGCCGCTGAAGGAGGATTCCCAGACATGGCACGCGACTTGAGCACGGTCATCGCCGTTTCACCACCGCCCCCGGCGACAGCAAAATCCTGCCAGCCATAACCTTCCGCTTCCATCAGCTCTTTAAGCACGTTGGCAGCGCGGGCTTCACCGCCGGAGGTCCACCAGTGAAGTACTTCGACGTCATCGGCGTGAGCTGTCGCGGCAAGTGTAGCCCCGGCTAAGGCGAGTGCGAGGGTGGTTTTCTTAAACATCGGCATTGCGTCGCTCCTGATATTGTTATTGTCCTCTCGGACGGTCGGCCTTTAGAAGGTTACTCCAGGAAAAGCAGCAACGTGAGTTACCGAGTGCTGCATAGTGTTGGAGGTTTATTACAAACCCGTAATAGTTTCCTGACGCGGTAGCGTAAGGGTCACGATTAGGCCTTGTTCGGCATGGTTGGCAAGCTGAATATTGCCACCGTGTGCCCGGACGATATGCTTGGCAATGCCTAACCCCAAGCCGCTACCACCGGTATGGCGGCTGCGAGAGGGTTCCAGCCTTACAAAGGGCGAAAACACGCGTTCTAGCTGCTTTTCAGGAATGCCCGGGCCGTAATCGCGTATCTGTAAGGTGACGCTTTCCTCCTCATCAAACAGATAGATATCCGCCTGCTTACCGTAAAAAATCGCGTTCTCAAGCAAATTGGCCAGGCAACGCTTTAGCGCTAGAGGCTTGGCAACAATCGGCTCGATGTTGACGGCACTCTGGCGCTCAATCTTGACCTCCCCCCCTTGCAAGCTAAGCGCCTCGGCCAGTTCTTCAAGCAGTTGCTCCAGGGAGACAGGCACTGGTTCTTCATGCAGGTCCAGCCCTTTTACCGATGCCAGCGCGCCTTTTACCAAACTATCCAATTCGTCCAGAGAGGCACAAAAACGCTCGCGCTGGAGCGTGTCATCCAGCATCTCGGCACGCAGGCGCATACGGGTGATCGGTGTTTTTAGGTCATGAGAAATAGCGGAGAACAGCCGCTCGCGCTCCTCAATCTGCTCGCGTATGCGTCGCTGCATTCGATTAAACGCAATGGCAGTGGCCGCCACCTCTTTGGGGCCGCTCTCCTTTAAGGGGGGAATATCAAGGTCATCTCCCAACTGCCTAGCCGCGCGTGAAAGCCGTGCCAGCGGCCGGGTCACGCTGGTAATGCCCAGTAACGAAAGCGCCAACACGCTCAGCAGTACCAAAAGCCCTACCAGCAAACGCTCTTCAGAAAGCCAGCGATAGCCGCTAAAAATATCGGGCACGCCCAAGAGCGTGGCAACGTAAAGCCAGGTGCCGGGTGAAAGCTCTAACTGTACGACTAAAATGGGCGGCGATAGCGGCTCCATCATCAGGCTGTGCTGCCCCCAACGGGGCGGCAGGTCATAAAGAAGCACCTCGTTATTGAGTACGCGCAGATTTTCCGGACGCGAAAATTCGACGACGACATCGTCAATATTAAGCTCGCGAGTGAGCACCGAACGTACGTTGTTAACGACAACTTCTTTTTCCAGCCCCGAGCCAATATCGTTGACCATGAGTCGGCGCTCGTTAACGCTCACAAAAAACCGCGTTCCGCCCATATTGCGTAACTGATCCAGCACAATATGGCGGTATTCAACGGGTAGCGAGCGGAAGAACCGCATGGTGGAGGCGATGCTAAAGGCCATGTTGGTGGACAGCTCATCAAGCTGAGCCAAATGGCTGGATCGTACTTGAGAACTCCAAAGCGCATAGCTGGCGCCTTGAGCCACCAGCACCCCAGCGATCATGATAATGACAAAACGCCCACGCAGAGAAGCAGGCAGCCAGCGGGCCAGCCTACGTCTAATGCCTCTCCATCCTGTCGCTTTCACGTTAATGCATCTACCTGGGCGGTTAACACATAGCCCGCCCCTCGCACCGTGCGGATCAGTTGCGAATGCTGAGCATCTTCGCCCAACCGTTGGCGAAGCCGACAAACGTGAACATCAATGGAGCGATCAAACGGCGGCGCGTCTCTCCCCCGGGTCAGCGCATAGAGATCATCCCGCGAGAGCACCGTGGCAGGGTGTTCCAGAAACACTTGGAGTAGTTGAAAATCGGCCCCTGAGAGCGAGGTACGCTCACCCTTCTCGTCAATCAGCTCTCGTGTCATGCGATCCAGCTGCCACTGACCAAACCCCACCCAACGCGCTTGCCCTGTGGGAATAGGCGCCGCATCACTGCGCGTACGCCGCAATACCGCTTTAATGCGCGCTAACAGCTCGCGGGGGTTAAATGGCTTGCTCAGGTAGTCATCAGCACCTAACTCCAGGCCGAGAATTCGATCAGTCTCATCAGCACTGGCCGTAAGCATAATAATCGGCACATCGCTATGTTTTCTCACATCACGGCAGATGGTAAACCCGTCATCGCCGGGCAACATTAAATCGACAATCAGCAAGTCGGGAGAACACTCCAAGCGCAGAGCATGCAGCGCCTCGGCGCCATCGGCGGTGAAAACGCGATAACCGTGGCGACCCAGATAATCAGCAAGCAGCTCACGAATTTCCGGATCGTCATCGACCACAATCAAGGTAGCAGCGGGTGTCGTCATTGCAGCGGCTTTGGCCCTACGTTGTTGTCGTTCTGGGGCCATGATGATGGTCGAGGGGACCGGGTATCTCAAGCCCCCTTCGACTAATGATGGGACTGACGCTAACGAATCTTCTTTTTAATGTCGCTTTCAGAGTGCAAATCGCTCGCGTAACAGCACAGCGACGGCCGCCTCGCCGTGGTGGCCTATCTGCCGCGCGGCGTTTAGCCTGCCGGCCATTTCTGGGTGTGAGTTAATCATGAAGTGCGGCTCTCCCACCAAGCTTAGCATCTCAACGTCGTTGAGGTTGTCGCCAAAAGCAAGGCAGTCTTCAGGTGCAACCGAGAGGCGCTTGAGCAGCGCCGACAAAGCTACTCCCTTATTGACGCCTCCCGCCATAATCTCTAACGAATCGCTGGTTGAATAGGTCACGTGAAGCGAGCCATCATTAATTTCGCGGATGGCGGTTTCGACCTTTAACAGCGCATCGGGGCGCCCGCCGTAAAGCACCTTACCGATCCCCTCGGTAGGCATCTTCTCCGGCGGCACCACCTGGTAGACAAATCCCGTGGCTGCATGCATTTCCAAATGGCTGGGCGACTCAGCATCTATGTACCAGGCATCGTCCAGGTAAAGGCTTAACCGTACACCGTCCGGGCGCGGCAATTTAATCAACGCGGCAGCCTGAGGGGACCCGACATGGTAGGCCGCCAGCAATTGATCGTTAGGGTCGTGTGTATAGGCACCGTTACTGCTGATTAAATGGATGGGAACATTGAGCTGATCTCTAAAAACACGCATATCGGCATAGTGGCGTCCTGATGCAAGCACCAAGAGATGCCCCTGGTTGACCAACGTTCTCAAGACCTCAATGGTATCTTCGTGCAAGCGATGGTCGCGCCCCAACAGGGTGCCATCAAGATCAGAAACAATCAGCCGTGGTGTCATAACGTGCGCTCTCCATTAATGAAACATCAGCTTAACCGATCCTCCTTGAGCTATGTAACACCTTGATACTATCTAACTAACATCAACTTCCACGGCGGATAATTGGCGCAGCCCCTGGGAATCCGTATAGTGGCAAGCTACTCTCGCCAACTGATTGATCTCATGCTTCAGAATAATTCTATGCTTGCTCAGCTCAAGCAACAAATTCGTGATACCACCCCGCGCGCTGAAGGGGTGATTAAAGCCACCGAGAAAGGCTTTGGCTTTCTCGAGACCGATAACGGTGAATCCTACTTCGTGCCGCCTCCCGCGATGAAGCAGGTGATTCACGGTGACCGCGTAGAAGCGGTGATTCACGAAAACGGTGACAAGAAATCGGTTGAGCCTGAAAAGCTGGTTGAAGCCGGTCTTGACCGCTTTGTGGCGCGTGTTCAAAAGCGCGAAGATCGTTTGGCCGTCGTCCCTGATCACCCTTCTATTCGTAATGTGATCAAGTCACGTATCAAAAACAGCCTGGATGAAGCCAGCATTGCCGATGGTGACTGGGTGGTTGCCCGCCTGGTTCGCCATCCGCTTAAAGAGAATGACCGCGGCTTTTTTGCCCAGATTGATGAGCTGGTCGCCAAGTCGGACGACCCTGCGGTGCCATGGCGCGTCACACTTGCCCGTCACGCGCTGGAACAGGACTGCCCCGATGCGGGCACCGAATGGCCATTACACGAAGAAGGCCTGACCCGCGAAGACCTTACCGAGCAGCCCTTCTTCACTATCGACGGTGAAAAAACCCGCGATATGGATGATGCGCTACACGTCAGCAAACGCGCGGAAGGCGGCTGGCAGCTAAGCGTCGCGATTGCGGACCCCACTGCCTATGTAGAAGAGGGGCATGCCGCTGACCTGGAAGCACGTACCCGCGCCTTCACCGTATACCTGCCGGGCCAAAACGTGACCATGCTGCCTGAACAGTTGGCCGATGACCTGTGTTCGCTACGCGAAGGCCAAGAGCGCCCGACACTCGCTTGCACGTTGGTTATCAATGCCGACGGCAGCTTGGGTGACTACCGCTTCTTCGCGGCGAACGTTAAATCGCACGCCAGGCTCGTGTATGACCGCGTTTCTGACTGGATTGACGGTCAAGGCGATTGGGCACCCGAAGATAACATCGCCGAGCAGCTTGCTGCGCTGCAGGAACTCACCGAAGCACGTACCGCCTGGCGCAACGAGCACGCACTGGTCTTTAAAGATCGCCCCGATTACGTTTTTGAGCTGGACGCGGCAGGCAATGTGCTGGCGATCAATACCGAAGACCGGCGTATCGCCAACCGCATGATTGAAGAGTCGATGATTGCGGCCAACGCCTGCTGCGCGGACTTCCTGGCAAGCCACATCGGCCACGGTATCTTTAACGTGCATCGTGCCTTTGAGCCCGAAAAAGCCGAGGCGGCGCAAGAGTTCCTGGCAAGCCAGGAGATTACCGTTGAGCGTGAAGCGTTAACGGAACTGGATCACTACAAAGAGCTTAAGCGCGCGCTTGAGAGCCGCGATGACGCTTGGCTGGATGCCCGTCTGCGTCGTTTCCAGGGCTTTACGAGCATGTCTGCTCAGCCCGGCCCGCACTTTGGCCTTGGCTTGGCTGCTTACGCGACCTGGACATCGCCGATTCGTAAGTATGGCGATATGGTCAATCACCGTTTGATCAAACGCGTACTGAAAAGCGAACAGGCCCCGGCAGAAGCAAGCCAGGCGTTAACCGAGCAGCTCACCGAGCGCCGCCGCCTAAACCGGATGGCCGAGCGTGATGTGAAAGACTGGCTCTACGTGCGCTTCTTAACGCCTGCGGCGCAGAACCAGGACACGTTTGAAGCTGACATTATGGCGATTAACCGTGGCGGAATGCGCGTACGCCTGATTGAGAATGGCGCTACCGCGTTTGTTCCAGCTCCCTTGATGCATAGCGACCGCGACAAAGTGGCTATCGATGATAAAGAGGGACGCATTCAGATCGAGGGTGAAGAGCGCTATAAACTGGGCGATAGCCTGCGTGTTGCGCTGGTAGAAGCGCGTGAAGAGACCCGTTCGCTGGTGGCACGCCCCGCCTAAAGTGTCTGCCCGCCCATATGGGCGGGCTTATGACCTCGGCAATGTGACAGGCAATAGTCTGTTGCCGCTTGCTTCAGCGGTCATCAAAATGACACATTATACAGGGGGCGCCTGCAGCCCCCTGCGTTTGCAATCATAAGTCGCCCGCTCAACTATCAGTGGTTCGAGGAGGTATCGGCGTAGTGCATATTGCCGACATGACCATGTTTTATGCGCCCTCCAGTGGCGGCGTACGTACCTATCTTGATGCCAAGCGTCATCGCTTGAACGCCCTGGCCGATGCTCGCCATACCCTGCTGGTGCCTGGCGAGCGCCATGTGTATATAGCCCAAGATCATCGTGTTGATGTGCCCGCAACCCCACTGCCTTTCAGCAATGGCTATCGCTTCCCATTGACAAGGCGTCCTTGGCGGCGAGCGCTTAATGAGGTGCGTCCGGACCTGATCGAAGCCGGCGACCCGTATACCGTCGGCTGGGCGGCCATCGCAAGCGCCCGTGAGCTTGATATCCCGCTGATAGCTTTTTACCACTCCGACCTACCCACCATGATCAGCAATCGGCTGGGGGGCTGGTCACGTTCGCTGATCAATGGCTACATCTCGCGGCTTTATGATCATTATGATCGCGTCCTCGCTCCGAGCCGTGTGATGGCAGAGCGACTCGAAGGGCTAGGTATTAAGGAGGTTCGCGTTCAGCCGCTGGGCGTAGATCTCACAACCTTTCGTCCTGAACTTCGCGATGAGCAGGTCAGGGTCGAACTGGGGCTTGATGATGACACACGCCTGCTGGTTTTTGCCGGGCGTGGCTCGCAGGAAAAAAACCTGTCGATCCTGCTGGAGACCATGCGCCGCCTGAAGAGCGGCACATCCACACAGCGCTATCATTTACTGATGATCGGCTCCTCAATGCCGACTCAGGTTCCCGACAACGTAACGGTCATCAATCATTTTTTCCCGACCGCCGAGATTGCACGTTATTTCGCCAGTAGCGATGCGTTGTTGCATGCGGGCACCCAGGAAACCTTCGGGCTGATTGTGCTGGAAGCCATGGCTTGTGGCATTCCGGTAGTGGCAGCCCGCGCCGGTGCGCTGACCGAAAACGTTCCCGAAGAGTGCGGAATGCTGTGTCGACCACTGGACAGTGAAGATATGGCTCGCAGCATTCAGGCGCTTTTCGAAAACGATGCAAAAGCCATGGGCCGTCGCGCGCGCGCGCATGTAGAACGCCATCATGACTGGGATATCGTCGTGCAGGGGGTTATGCAGCACTATCGCGAACTTCTCGGCATTAGTCATACGGCAACGGTGAGCGCACAGCATGGCTAACAGGGAATTTGCACTGGTACTCCATGACATTGCCCCCATCACCTGGCCGGACTATCGCGCCTTTGTCGAGGAGGTCGATAGCATGGGAAAAATCCCCATGACTTGGCTTGTCGTGCCTGACTTTCATCATCGCAGTAACACCTTTAAAGACACCGACATGCTGCAGCTTCTGCATCAGCGCAGGGAGCGCGGAGACGAACTGGCGTTACATGGTTTCTATCACTGCGATGATGCGCCCGCCCCCCGCACGCCGCGCGATTACTTCATGCGACGGCTTTATACCTATGAAGGTGAGTTTTACCCGCTCAGCTACGCTGATGCGCTTGAACGTTTACAGCGTGGCGTCGAACTTTTTCGTGCTCAAGACTGGCCACTGGAGGGATTCGTTGCGCCTGCCTGGCTTTTAGGCGAAGGCGCACGGCAGGCACTGAAAACCCAAGGGTTTACCTATACCAGCGACCCCGGCCAGCTGTACTTTCTGCCAGACTACACACCGATTAAGGCGCCCTCGCTAGTGTGGAGCGCACGCAGCCGCTGGCGGCGCGGTATGTCCTGGGTCGTTAATGAGCGGGCCAGGCGTCGTCATCGCCAAGCGCCACTGATTCGCCTGGGGTTACACCCCGTGGATATGCGCCATGCTATTTCAAGGCGCTACTGGCTGACGACGATTCGGCGCCTGTTAGAAGAAGGCTATCGGCCCACCACCAAGATCAGTTGGTTACAGCGCCATTGCAGTCAGCACGATACTGGCACCTTGTCATCACGTATGGGTACCCGCCTTGAAAACGCTCGCCCAGCGCCAAACCCACCCCTGAATAATTAAACGCATGCAAAGAACACTCTGGCTGCTGACCGCAGGTCTCATCGCTGTTATGGCCATCCCTCTATTATTGGGCGGCACTGACCTTATCCATCTACTTGCCGGTTTTCCACCAAGTCTGTTTGCGCTGATGCTGTGCATGATATTGGTCTGCTGGCTGCTTAACGGTGCCAAGCTGCGTGTTCTACTGGCGGGACGCGCCGGCAACATGGGCCTGATGCGTGCAACCGGTACGGTAATGGCCACTGAATTCGCCATTTGCGCCACGCCAGGGGGAAGCGGTGGGCCATTGACACTGATCGCCCTTCTCACGCGACGTGGCGTACGACCCGCGCAGACCACTGCCATTTTTGCTGTAGACCAGATCATTGACCTGCTGTTTTTTCTCTGTTCGATGATCGCGATGATGATTTATGTCATCACGCGCTCCATTGATGCCCGCCTAGGATGGATGTTGGTGGTGCCCATGGCACTCTTGTGCCTGGCGCTGCTCGGCGTCGTTCTCATAGGCCGCTATCATCGTCGCGTACTAATTGTGACCGGCCGCCTACTGTCTCGAATGCGTGTCAGTGCACGGCTTCAGCATGCCATGGTGCGCCGTATCCTGCTCTTCAAGCAGGCCTTTACCGAAACCCTTCAGTTGCCGCGCTCAGCGCTGGCGTTGGCCTTCGGATTCGGGATCGTGCACTGGATCGTGCGCTACAGCATTCTCTACGTCACGCTGTACGGTCTTGGGCAACATCTGGACTGGGCATGGACCTTCCTGGTGCAGATGCTCTCCATGGCGGCAGGCCAGCTGACCCTGCTGCCCGGCGGTGCTGGGGGTGCAGAGCTCTCCTCGTCGGCTCTGCTGGCCCCTATCGTGGGTCAAAGCAGTGCGGCAGCCGCCATCTTGATCTGGCGTGCCGTCACCTACTATTTTTATCTGATCGCCGGGGCACCGGTATTTATGCTGATGGCAGGACGCCCGCTGCTCAGAAAAATTCTTGAAGGGCGCAAGCGTGAGGTCGAGGGTTAAAATGACGGCGGTGCAGTCAACTTGAAGA